>JAGGWI010000062.1 GCA_021157505.1 Desulfuromusa sp.
CGGCTGTTCCAGACGGATGCTTTCTTCCAGGGGAGGAATAGAGGCTTCCCCGCCTGCCGCAGATACGGAACCACTGAAAAACAGCCCGACCAGTAAACATCCTGTAATCCATAAACGCAAGAACATGATTCATCCTTAAAATAAGTAGTTCAATAATTTCAAGCTGCATCCAAAAAATACAGTTTTATGCGTGGTCCGCGTGTCGGGTTGTGTGGATCGTAGCAGCTTCTTGTAGAGTCCGACAGCACTAGGAACTACAGGAAAGCATCGAACAGCCTGCCCGGTGTCGCGCCCATTCGGGTCGCTTCAGGGAAAACTCCTCATTCTCCGGCTGTTCCGCATAGGGTTGTCGCATCACCTCCAGCAAATCATTAACCAGACTGTGATCCCCAGCCTCCGCTTTATCAATCGCCAGTTGTGCAAGGTAATTGCGTAGCACGTATTTGGGATTGACACTATTCATCCGTTGCCGCCTTGCAGCGGTGCTGACTCCGTCCCGGGCAACCCGCTTTAGATAGCTGCGCAGCCAGTCATTGATCTGATCTCTATGTTTTCTGGTCAACTCCTCCGGTTGGTAGTAGGCGTCGAGCAGCGGGACAAGTAAATTGTTATCGTCATGGTTATCTGTCGGTACCAGATCAGCTAATTTACGATAGAAAATCGTCATATCAGTTTCCACCAACTGCAATATTTTTTCCAATTCGGCAGTTAATAGCAGATCGGTTGTTGTTTCAAATTTTTTCAGTCCCAATTTTTGTGCCATCATTTCCCGCCAACCCTGCTGATAGTGATCGTTGTAAAGCTGCAGCACCGCTTCCAACGGTTCCGCCTGCTCAATCAGCGGGTAGATAGCGTTAGCCAGTTGGACCAGGTTCCAGAGGGCAATCTGCGGCTGGTGACCGAAACGGTAGCGACCTCCCTGGGCATCAGTGGTGTTGGGGGTCCAGTCGGGATCGTAGTTTTCCAGCCAACCGTAGGGGCCGTAGTCGATAGTCAGGCCAAGAATTGACATATTGTCGGTGTTCATCACTCCATGAACAAAGCCGACACGCATCCAGTGAACAATCATTTCGGCAGTGCGGCGGCAGATCTCTTCGAACCACTGCAGATAAACAGCCCTGGAGGGTTCACCCAAGTGGGGGAAATCAGTGCGAATCGTGTAGTCAGTCAGCTGCCGCAACAGGTCGATTTCATTGCGCCAGGTAAAAATCTGAAAGTTACCGAAACGGGTAAAGGATGGAGCAACCCGGCAAACGACAGCACCCGGCTCTTGTTGCGGATGGCCATCATAAAACATGTCACGCGTGACCTGTTCACCGGTCAGTAATAAACTCAAAGCGCGAGTCGTCGGCACCCCCAGATGATACATCGCTTCACTGCAGAGGAATTCGCGTACCGAGGAACGCAGCACCGCCAGTCCATCGGCTCGACGTGAGTAGGGGGTGGGTCCCGCACCTTTCAGCTGCAGCGCCCAGCGCTCACCCTGCTGGTTGATAATCTCACCCAGATTGATTGCCCGCCCATCACCCAACTGGCCAGCCCAGTTACCAAACTGGTGACCTCCATAGCAAGTCGAGTAGGGATCCATGCCAGGGAGTAACCTGTTGCCCGAAAAGATCTGGGAGAACTCCTCGCTTTCGCAAGCGGTACTCTCTAAATCAAGCAGCTCAGCAACTTCTAGCGCGAAGGCAACCCGTTGCGGTGCGACCACAGGAGTCGGATTGACCCGTGAATAACAGGCACCATGTACTTGGCGCAATTGATTGCTACTCTCCGGATCAGCAGGAAGCTCACGAACAAAGCAGTTATCGAAATTCAGTGCGGCAAAGGATGAATCAGCCTGTTGCGGGGGAATATTTATTTTCATCAGGCAATTGTCGCACTGCTCCTACTTCTGGGGCAAGATGTCTGGAGAAAATTGTTCAGGGAAATGGAATCAGCCTCTTTCTTATGGCAGTACTAGATCCGCTTTAATAGAGACTTCAGTTCCGCTAGTTCCTGTGAATTCAATACCCGATCACGGAACACCGCACCGTAATAGATCCGGGCAAATTGGCGACACTCCTGATTATCAAGCTGCTCTCCGATTTCTGCCAGAGCGGATCCCGGCCGCAAAACTCCAGGTCCATAGCGTTTTCTGATCCGAACGCGGAATTTTTCTAACAGACGCGCTTCTTTTGATTTACGCCGCAATCTGAAAGTGCCAGCAACCAGCACGACACCCACAAGGATCCCCCCTGCAATTTTCCACCAACCTTCCGGGGCATGCACTGAACGCAGGTTCCGCAAGCTGTCACCAGCCTCGCGAAACAGTGATATCTGCCGTTTCAGGTCAAAAACCACGACCGCCTGTACCCAATAATAATTGAGGCTATCAACCAGTTGTTTCAAGGGACTTAATTGTTCCCGGTCACGCGCCCCCAAGGTGGTTGCAACATTGATGGCCCACTGGCTGGGATCGATACGTTGCCAGCTGTTGTCACCAGTCAGGACTTCGACCCAGACATGGGCCGTTTCTTCAGTCACCAGATAATAGCCACCCATCGAATTGTAATCACCACCGTAATATCCACCAACCAGTCGAGCCGGAATGCCAGCAAGCCGAGCCAGGGTGATATATGCCGAGGCAAAGTACTCACAATATCCCCGCTTCTCTGTAAACAAAAAAGAGTCCACCGGATCAGCGCCGGATGGCAGATTATCCTGTGCGTAGCTGAGGTTCTGGTTGCGGAAGAAATCAGCTAGAAGATTGATACGCACAGTGACCTCTTCACTCTCAGCATAGATGCTGGCAGCAACCTGGCGCATCCGTGGCGAAACATCTCTTGGAGGTTGCAGATAAAAAGCCCTGTCCAGGTGACCGCTCATCTGCAGTTTGGCACCGGGACTTGCTTGCACCTCAAAACGAATCCGCCGATCAAGCGGGCGATGAGCGATATACATCTGGTCTACAGTTTTCTTGTGGCGCACCTCTGCAACCCGAATCGGCCGATCCAGAGTCATCAGATAACGATTGTTGCGCGGTTCCGGGTAGATCATGAAGATAACTGGGGCAGGTCCTTCAACCCGCGCAGTCCCTTCTCGGGGAGGCTCGCTGCGAACCCAACGACCTTGCTTCGGCTGATTAAGAACCAGCGCTCGCCAGTAGCGATCCTCCGGGGCCAGTTCCGGACCTTCAGCTCGAAATGAAAGGGTCTTGATCCCCGAAATTTGTGCAAAACTTCCCGGCTGCACCGTCTCTGCGAGACCGGTCACCCCCTTGGCAGCAGGATTGAGAAAATCCCAGAGAGGGTGCTGGGTCCTTGGCAGGACAACAAAGAAAACCAGCATCAGCAACAGTGAAACGGCAGGAATAATAAGACCAACCTTGATCAGTTTTTTCAAGTCAGGGCGGGTCATGAGCAGGTTTTGATCGGTGACGTGGACAGTCAAAAGGACCAGTCCCAGGGTCACTCCAAAAACCAATAACACCAGATAAATAATAAAGCCCATTTCCAGATGGATCAGGGAAGATCCCGCCAGAAGAAAAAGAGCCAGAACGAAAATCTGCAGGTAATCTCGTCCCTCCTTGGGGGTCAACAGTCGAACGACCATCAGTAGCACCATGGCATGAACGACCGGTAAAGCAACTTCTGCCCGGGTGATCTGCATGGCATAGAAGGCCATACCAAACAGTGCAATCAGGGTAACGAGCCAGGTTGGCAGAGGGTAATGCTTGCGTCGGTCACAGCAGAAGCCCGCAGGGATAGCCAGTAACGCAACCAGCAGCAACGGGCGATCAAGGTAAGCCAATATCGGACCCATGCTGAGCAGAGCGACAACCCCGGAGAGGAGATCAAGAAGTCTTTTGATCCTGACCATAATGAGCCAATGCCTGTAGGAGTAGAAGTTTGTGTCGCTGTCCGGCACCCGGAGAAATTTCCAGGCTTCCGGCTTTCAAACCAACTGGCCACCCGTCACGCAGCCAGCGCATCACCAGATAGCTGGCATAGCGCAAGCGCTGCTCAAGATTTGCGGCAGGGATTTCTGCCAGGTCAAGAACAACGGGTTTACGGGTCACAGCTGAGAGTTCTTTCACTTTGAGACGATCATCGCGCGCCGAGAGTTTCCAGTGAATCGATTTGAGCGGTTCACCACCTTGATAATTACGGATCCGGTTAATATCGCCTTCATAACCTTTCTGCCAATTCTGCTGAGTCCCTGCTCCACCACCAGGATCAACCTGGCGCAAATCGGAGCAGGGCTGCGGAGCGGGGAAAACCGTGATTTTCTGATCAATGATTAAACCTTTCGAGCGGATGAAAAAGTTGACCGGAAAACGGGAACGTATGGTAACAGCAGGCAGTTGCTGACGGCCACGTCCGCAGAGGCTTATTTCCAGACTCTTCTGCAGGCTTTGCTGTGGATCCACCACTGGGAAAAAGGTCGTACGCTCAGCGATAACAATCTCCATCAGAAAAATTGGTAGCCTACGTCGTCGGTTGATAAGTTCAATGCCGAGCAGGGTCGGCAGGCTGTCGTAGATCTCATCGGGAGGATGATAGCGAACACTGACCCGGTCCAGATTCCATTTGCCCAGCACGCCAGAAATGGCCATGAAGCCAAGCAACGCCGAAACCATCAGGTAGAGGAGGTTGTTACCCGTGTTGACTGCAGCAAAACCGATCAACAGGGTGATGAAAATATAAATGAACCCGGCACGGGTCAGTTTCAGACCAAAGGTACCGGGTTTTCGTCGAGTAGCGAAAGCAGGATCTCCTTACGATCAAGGGTTTCATTTTCCGGACGCAGGATCAGGCGATGAGCACACACCGGCAGGTAGAGGGCTTTGACATCTTCGGGGATAACATAATCACGGCCAGCCAGAAAGGCGTGACTGCGTGCGGTTGCTGCCAGACTGATGGCACCGCGAGTGGAAATTCCGGTCAGCAGCAACGGATGTTTACGGGTGGCTGCCACCAGGCGATAAATATACTCTGTGATCTTTTCTGAGAGCTGGATCTCTGCGTGAATTGCCTGACGCGCCCGCAGCAGCTCCTCTCGACTCAACAGTGGTTTAATCTGTCGGATTTCCTCCCGAACACTGCCGGTCTGGATGATCTTCCTTTCCATCGCTTCCGGTGGGTAGCCAATATCGGTGGTGATCAGAAATCGGTCGAGTTGGGATTCTGGCAGCGGATAAGTACCGACCTGTTCAAACGGATTCTGTGTCGCAATCACCATGAACGGATCCGGCAGGTGGTAGGTCTTGCCCTCGACAGTGACCCGTTGTTCCTCCATCGCCTCAAGCAGTGCACTCTGGGTTTTTGGCATCGCCCGATTGATCTCGTCGACCAGAAGCAGGTTGTTGAAAATTGGCCCCTCAATGAAGCTGAACTGATTCTGGCC
>JAGGWI010000092.1 GCA_021157505.1 Desulfuromusa sp.
ATCAAAAACGGAAAAATCATCAAACGGCTTCGCCGGTTCAGGAAGTTTCTGCTCCAAATTACAGGCAGCCTCACAGGTACGACAACCGACACAGCGGGTCAGGTCAACCAGCACCCCCATCCCATCGGGAAAACCCTCGAATGAACCGGCAGCAAATGCTTTTTTTGTGGGGGCCATCATCATCGCCGTCCCACCTGCAGCACTTGCAGCTAAAAATTTTCTACGTGTTATTTTACTCATAACGAAATCTCCTTGTTATATTCCCACACAGCAATCATCAGTGACCGGATGAATGTGCTGATTCCTTCGGGGCAAACTCTCCAGAACGATAGAACTTATCACCGGCTTCTGTTTTTGCATGACAATCTTCACAACCGGTCGGGCCATCAACTTCCTGATGGCAACCGAGACAGTTCAAATGATAAGCGGCTTTCAAGTTCGGCTGATCGTTATGGTAAAAATAGCCTGGTTTTGGATTGTGCAAATTTTCTGGGGATACGGGGTCAGCAGAGTGACAGTCCTGACACGCAACTGAATCCATCTCTTCTTTGCCATCATGGCACTTAGCACAATACTCGTTGACCACCCCGGTTCCGGTGGTGTGGTGATGACATTCAGAACAGTTTTCCGTTGCATCTGCGTGCATTGCGTGGTCAAAAATAACTGCTTCGTACAAATTAGCCAGAGAATCAATTTCAATTTCATCCGGATAATCCATCGCGTAACAACCCACAGCCAGGACAACGGAAAGGAGCAAAACTCCCAATCCTGTCACAAGTTGCTTGCCGGCATTTACCATAGCCTCTACTCCTTAGTTTATAAATTCTGTTTGCAGAAAAATTGGCAGATACAAACAGATCAATTAAAAAATGGCTCTACAACCTAAATTCCGACTAATCCTCATCACCACCATGAATATAGCGATAAAACATCGGGAAAAAGGTAAAGAACAGCAGACAAAGCAGATACTCGAGACCCTTAATATAGGTGTAGTAATCTACAACGGTATAAATTTGCTTTACATCACCAACAGTCATAAAAAAATCAAACATTATAAAACCCTCTCAAAGAAAATGACTCAGTGTTTCTTTGCCGCTGCTGCAACTCTTCCGCCAGAGGTACTCCTCGCAGCTTCCTTGGTCATACCCAACAGCGCCAGCACAGCAGGAACCAGTTGAGCAATGATGATCAAGGCGCAGAATCCGACAAATAGAAGAATCAGAATACCACTGCTATAGGTTTTGCTGGTGTCTACCGCCAGAGCAGGTGAAGCAGTCATAAACATCAGAGCCAGGGCGGTTAGTAACATTTTTACACTTTGCATCGAAACCTCCTTGATAAAAGTTGGACATTGTCTGCTCGCCGGCAAATCAGTGCAAGTGAACAACACAATCATTTTGGTACATTAATTGCCGTACTATACGGATTAACTCTTCACATTGGAACTCTTTTCTTTTGTGTACTGTATACAAAGAAACAGCAAAAACAAACGACAACTTCGGGGAAAGAAATGCAGGGGTCATGCCAGAAATGTGATAATCTTCGATAAAGGCATAAACACCTGATTCTACAATACTTATCTACTGAAGATAACTCATATTGTCGTGATTAACTGTATATTAAATCTATACAGATCGATATAGTCTGAAACAGAAAATAAGGGCAGATAAAATCATAAGCTATTGAGAAATATAAATATTATAAACATATAAATATTGTATACAGTATACCGCAAACTGGATATTTTTTATATATACAATCGGGAGGGGAGGATGGGCCGAGTGAACAAAAAAGACCCCATAGAGGGGTCTTTTTATAAAATATTCTTATTTAAATACTCCAGGGACGGAGGAAAACACTATCCCAACGAAGTTAAACCGCTGGCTGTATCCTGCACCGGAGCTTTTCTACTGAACAATTTACGTCCAACACCTTGCTGTGCATGGTAATTCTCAAAAGCACAACTGACAACCTGGCGAATTTCATCCCAGCTTTCGTCCTCAACTGGCTTTAACGCATGGTAGAAGATCCCTTCTTTGCGGATGCTGCGCAATAGATCAAGTGGCATCTCATCAGAAATCAAGATGATTGACAGGTTTCTATTACATTTTTTCAGCAAAGGGACAAATTTTGCGACCTGAGACTCATTAAAAACACCCCCAAGAACCACGACCTGAATCGATTTGTCGAGAATCCCCTGGAGAGAATTGACCACCGAATCAGCAACCTCAACCTGATAACCATCCTGCCGAAAAACCTCAGCCATCTGATCTCGAGAGGTCTGATCTTTATTTGCTATGAGAATACCATTCATAAGTTCACCTCACCTGACCACTGAGTTGATTTATCTATTAGAAATTTCTTGCTTGGCCTCAGGCTTTCGCGCAAACAGCCCTTTCAGGATACCGACAAACAACAAACACGCCGGAACCAGTTGAAACACAACGATCAGGGCAAAAAAGCCAATAAACAGGGTCAACAGCAACGATCCACCACCTTGTGTAGCGGGTGCAGTTTCAGCCGCTGCAGTAGAAACTGCCATTCCAACACATATTAAAGCAATAACCGTATTCTTAATTAAAGATTTCATTCCATCCTCCATGGCATATTTAAATTGTAATCACTAGTTGATAATACATACAGGAGTTGTGCCAACATTGAACTATTAGTCAATATTGTTCGTAACATACTGCTATAGCGTCATAATTTATTGATTCTAATGATCTAATTCAGCTTTCACCCCCGCCCAGTGAATATCTTTTTCATACAGTTAAAAATAGTAAAACAACCGGACTAACAACTACAAACAGAGGCAACTAATTGTTATCATAAAGGTTTTACGTAAATTGACGACTCCAAGCATGAAAATATACTGCATATTTTATTTATTTTTCTTATGGACAACATATTCTTCTACCCCTCCTTTGCTGACTATTTATCAACTCCTGCCAATAGCAACTGGCAACTTCTTCCCCTTATTGCTGCGAGTTATCCCTTGACTGTTACCTTTTCCCTTACTAGTATTAAACGCTTTGAAAATATGCTATTTGAACTTTGTTCGGTTTTCCCTCAGCTGATCCGGAAAGCAATTCACATCATCATGGATGAAAACTCAACACACAAAATTCTGGTTATCGACGATGAAGCAGTTATTCGCGAAGGACTCCGCCAGGCTTTGACCATGGAAGGCTATCAGGTTGTAGCTGCCCAGAATGGTAAAGTTGGTATGGAGAAACTGCAGAATGATTATTTCAGTGTCGTCATCAGTGATCTAAAAATGCCAATCATGGGGGGCATTGAAGTTCTGAAGACTATTTCGGTACTCCAACCCAATGTCCCGGTCATCATTATCACCGGCTTTGCAACCGTTGATTCCGCTGTTGATGCGATGAAAAACGGGGCGTTCGAATATCTGACAAAACCTTTTCTACCTGATCAAATTATCGAGAAGGTTCAAGCGGCAATCAAAAAACGGCTACTGAACCTTGAATCAGAAATTATTACTGAGAGTATTCCTGATGAAACTGTTGCCGACTCCTTTATCGGCAAAAGCGCTGCGATGCAAAAAATTTTCCAGCGGATTCTGCAGGTCGCCCCAACCAATAGTTCGGTTCTAATTACTGGAGAGAGTGGAACCGGTAAGGAACTGGTTGCCCGGGCTATCCACAATAACAGTCCAAGAAAAGATGAAGCTTTTGTTGCTATCGATTGCAATTCATTGCCGGAAAACCTGCTGGAAAGTGAATTGTTTGGCCATGTCAAAGGGTCATTCACCGGGGCGACTCAATCTAAACCCGGCCTCTTCAGTGTTGCCAGCAGTGGCAGTCTGTTTCTCGATGAAATTTCCAATTTGAGTATGGCGACTCAGGCAAAGCTACTCCGGGTGCTGCAGCAGCGCGAGGTGACCCCTATTGGTGGAACCAAGACCGTTCCTATTGATATCCGCTTGATCACTGCAACTAATCGTAGTCTGGACAAGCTGGTAGAGGAAGGGCTCTTTCGTGACGACCTCTATTTTCGCCTGAATATCATCCCCATCGGGTTGCCACCATTGCGGGATCGAGCTGGTGACGTCCCCCTGTTGATTGGCTATTTCCTGAAAAAGTTTGCGGATGATATCGGCAGGGAAATCAAAGGTCTTTCTGCTGATGCACACCTGGCACTGCACGACTATCCTTTTCCCGGGAATGTCCGCGAACTGGAAAATATTATCGAAAGAGCCGTTGTGCTCACCCAGGGAGATTTGATCCAGCGTGACAGTCTGGAGTTGCCAAATTCTCACGGGGTGACGGCAAACAACGAAGAGATGGTTGCGCCAGTCAACACAGAAGAGTTAAAAGAAGCGAAACGAAAGCTCCGTGAACAGGCGGTGGAACCAGCAGAAAAAGCATTTGTTTTTGCTGCCCTGGAGAGAAACAACTGGAATGTCACCAAAGCAGCAGAGGAGACAGGGATGCTCAGACCCAACTTTCAGGCTCTCCTTAAAAAACTGGGGATCTCGGTCAAAGATCATATCTGATACAAGATTGTCCCTAACAGGGCGTTGAAAAACGTTTTCGAGGCCACGAGTGCAAGGCGAAGATTGTCGAAAAAGCGCAGTTTACATCCAGTAAATGAACATTTTGAGTCAATTTTCAACACAGCAATCGCAACGTAGATAGTTTTTCAACAGCCTGTTAAGACGGTTCTTCCTCCAATCCAGAATCTGGCGACAACTCACCATCAACGGGAAAATAGATTGAAAAACGGGTACCCTCCCCTTCGCGACTCTTGACATCGACCCGACCACCGTGATTTTTTATAATTCCATACGAAACAGATAATCCCAAACCAAATCCTTTTTGTGATTTAGTTGAGAAGAATGGATCAAACACTTTATCCAGATTTTCCTGACTGATGCCGGTACCGGTATCCTCAACCACTATTTTTATCTCTCTTTCCTCATCAACCCACTGGGTACTAATAATTAATTTTCCCCCATTCGGCATGGCCTGACCTGCATTGATAAACATATTAAAGAATACCTGCTGGAGCTGATCAGCATCAATTTCCAGATCGGGCAGGGATTCTCCACAGTGACATTGAATGTCAACATCCTGCAAAATTATCTGTTGGGACACAAGGGTCAGGGTGTGTTCAATAATCCGGTTAATAGAATCCCGTTTCTTCTCGGGAAAAGACTCACGGGCAAATTCCAGCAGTCCCCGGACAATTTTGGCACATCTCCCGGTCTCCGAAACAATCAGGTCAAGGTTATCCTTAACCTGCTGCGGCAAATCCGGAGTTTTTGATGACAGCGATGCAAACATCAAAATCCCGGTTAAAGGATTATTGATTTCATGAGCAACCCCCGCCACCAGCTCTCCCATGGAAGCAAGTTTGGCAGAACGTAGCAGTTGGCTCTGCATATCTGACATTTCGGCAGTCCGTTGCTCAACCTTAAGTTCAAGGGTATTCCCCCACTCCTTGAGCTCCAGCTGCGCCTGAGTCAAATTATCAGCCATAACATTGAAAGAACGTCCCAATTCTCCGATTTCATCTTTGGAGAGATTTTTCACCCGAGCGGACAGATCCCCCTCAGAAAGAGACTGTGTCTGCTCCAGTAGTCCCTGAATTGGATCACAGATATATTTTCTGGTCAGGAGATAATGGCAAAGAGATAGAATGAACAACATCACCGTTGTTGAGACGATGACATCCTTGTGGTGAACATGGGCCAGATCCGCCATTTGCCCCTGAGAGATCACCAGGTCAAGGACACCTATTTTCTTCTCCTCGGCGGAGTGAGCATGGCAATCGGCCGTATAACAAGTTGGCTCATTATAAATCCCCCGGGTAATACTTAGATACTGGTTACCCGAGTCATCAGAAAAAACCCGGCTGCGTATTTCTACCGGGACATCTATCAATGCCTTGGAACCTTCAAGATGACAAAAAGAGCAACTCTCATCATCTTCACTCAAAACCGTTCCAATCTCATGCTTGTTCATTGAGAAGCTGACAACACCTGCTTTTCCCAGGATTCTGGCTCTCTTGACCCGTGGAGTTTTACCAATTTCTTCAATCATCAGCTGTAACTGTTCATTGTTGTCAGCCAGCATTAAATGATACGAGTCCCGGAGTATCATTTCCGAAATCACATCCGCTTCCTGTAATGACTTGTCAGCAAAAACCTTCTGTACTTTTTCAATATGTAAAAAAGCGGAAATAGACATGACAATAAGTAGCACAATACTCGATATTGCCGTATATCTGATCGCCAGGCGAATACGCATTTATGACTCCTCGTTGTTAACTCAATCTATCGGTTCTTTAACTCTGTTATTAAAAATCCCCCTCAATCCCCCTTTTTCAAAGGGGGAGGTTTAAAAGCTCCCCTCTTTGGCAAAGAGGGGCTGGGGGAGATTTGAAGGTTTGGATTAAATACAATTGTTTCTGCCATACAAATCTTTAACGGATATTGCTGGATAATACTGGAGTGACGAAGTTTTTCAAACCTAAAAGTCTAAACACCTTCAATCTTGTTTTGCTGTCTTTAATTGCCTTTTCATCTTTGCTGAAGTATAAAATAACCCTTCTTCTCCTCTTCTCGGACGGGATCAGCAGTAATGGGATACCGAACTCTTCGACAGGCTATTAATGACCTGGAAACCAGCGGGCAGCTGATCCGTATAGATCAGCCAATTGAGGCAAATCTGCTAGCTGGTGCAATCCAGAGGCGAGTTTATCAACATCAGGGCCCAGCACTTTTCTTTACCAACCTTATCGGCAACCGTTTCCCGGCCGTAGCCAATCTATTTGGTACCTTGGAGAGAACCCAATATCTGTTTCGGGATACATTGCGGCAGGTCGAAACCCTGATCAAACTGAAACTTGATCCTAAAACTCTCCTGAGAACACCTTCGATGTTCCTGTCTGCACCGCCTGCAGCTTTCCATCTGCTCCCCAAAAAAATTAAATCGGGGCCAATTTTACAGGGACAGACAACCATCAGCGAGCTACCACAGATAAAAAGCTGGCCAGATGATGGTGGTCCATTTATCACTTTACCCCAGGTCTACAGTGAAAGCAGTCAAAACCCGGGAATTCGCTCGTCTAATTTAGGGATGTACCGAGTCCAGTTGGCGGGGAATGATTACCTTCAGAACCGGGAGATCGGCCTCCATTATCAGCTTCATCGCGGCATTGGTGTCCATCATCAAGAAGCTCTGGAGCTGGGTCAACCATTCCGGATCAATATCTTTGTCGGTGGACCTCCAAGCCTGACGGTTGCAGCGGTCATGCCTCTTCCAGAAGGGATGCCGGAGGTCTCTTTTGCCGGGCTACTTGGTGGTCACCGGATACCTATGGTGCAGCCCTCAGGGTTCTTGCCGATGCCAGCAGAAGCAGATTTTGTCATCTGCGGCACCATCGACCCGAAACAGCAGAAACCGGAAGGTCCATTTGGCGATCACCTTGGCTACTACAGCCTGGCCCACGATTTTCCACTGATTAATGTTGAGCGGGTCTTCCATCGACCAGATGCCGTCTGGCCGTTCACCACCGTTGGTCGCCCACCACAGGAAGATACCAGCTTTGGAAAGTTTATCCATGAGCTGACAGGAGCACTGATTCCTGAAGTTCTCCCCGGAATAAAAGCAGTTCATGCCGTCGATGCCGCTGGAGTTCACCCGCTGCTACTGGCCATCGGCAGTGAACGCTACACCCCCTACAACAAACTTGAGCGACCACAGGAACTACTGACGCAGGCCAATGCCGTACTGGGACAGGGGCAGTTATCTCTGGCCAAATATCTGTTGATTGTTGCTGAAAATGACAATCCCCAGCTTGACATCCACAACATTCCCGATTTTTTCCAACATCTACTGGAGCGAGTTGACTGGCAAAGAGATCTGCACTTTCAGACAGCAACAACGATCGATACCCTTGATTACAGCGGCCACGGCCTGAATCAAGGTTCAAAAGTTGTTATCGCTGCCGTTGGAGAGAAACAGCGTACTCTTCCCGCGGTGTTACCGGAGAATCTGGCTCTGCCACGCGGGTTTACAAAACCCAAGATCGCCCTTCCAGGTATTCTTTTTATAAAAGGTCCGACCTGTAACGATTACCGTCCCGGAGAAGATTTGAACCTGCTGCGATTCTGCAAAAAAATGACCGTGGATGATCCGATCAACAGCTTCCCCCTGATCATGATTGTTGATGACAGCGAATTCTGTGCTGCGGCATTGAACAACTGGCTCTGGGTTGGTTTTACCCGTTCTAATCCGGCTGCCGACATCTATGGAATTGGCAGTTTTTCAACAGCAAAGCACTGGGGTTGTTCGGGATCGCTACTGATTGATGCTCGCAGCAAACCACACCATGCACCTGCCCTGATTGATGATCCGGAAATCGAAAGAGAGGTTGATCAATTGGCGGTTAATGATGGTCCGCTACAGGGGATCATTTAGGATATGGATTACAGATAAGAAAAACACCTACCAATAACAACGTCACCCCAAGCATCCGTTTATAATCAATCGGAATACCGCGCATCCCGAATAAACCATAGTGATCCATCGCCATTCCAGCAATGAGCTGAGAGACTATCGTTAACGCCAAGACGGCAGTTGTCCCGATACGGGGCACACCAATAATAGTCATCGTTACAAAGAATGCGCCAAACAGACCACCCGTTAATTGCCACCAATCCACAGCAGGGAGTCGGCGGAAATGTCCTTGTCCACTCGCAACCGAGATCAAAAACAGAACCAGAGTTCCAACCGCAAAAGAAACGGTAGCAGCTGTAAGGAAACCGGTCTTTTCTGCCAATCTGGCATTAATTGAGGGTTGCAACGCTACCGCTACACCACCAATAGCCATGAGAATAATAAGAACGAGATTCGACATTATTTTATCTTTTCACTCTGTTTCTGACACTCAAGACAGAAAGGAGATTCAGGCCGTACCTGCAGACGGGCATAGTCAATCGGCTCTTCACAGCGGCGACACTCACCATAGCGTTGCTGCCTGAACGCAAGCAAAGCCGCTTTGATAAGGACCAACCGTTGCTGATGTCCGGCACGATTGGCCACAGCCATGGCCTGTTGCTGTAATGCATCCATTCTGGATAACCGCCCAATTGGCTGGTCCAGAGCAACGATCTGGCTGCTGGCTGAGGATTCTGTCAGCAGCAGCTCTAACTCATCCTTCAGTACCAATAATTTATTCTGCAGCTGTGCCTTCTGTTCGGCTGTCAATTCAGCCATCAGGGGGTTCGCTGACGCACCAGCTTCGATACCGCCTTAAACCCAGCCGTTCCAGCAACCTTCACCAACTGGAAAAGAGCTGTTTCGGTTGTCGTAATCACCGCGCCTGCCCGGGCAGCAGTAGAAATCGCATTATCGTAGTCACTCTTAAAACGTGAGCTGATAGCATCACTCACCAGATGAACAACATAACCACGATCTAACAGATCGAGAACTGTCTGCAAGACACAAACATGACTTTCCATCCCGACGATCAAAACCTGTTTGGCACCACTCTTTTCCAAAGCGGCAATAAAACTTTCTTCGCCACAACAGCTGAAAGCCATTTTTTCGATACAGTGTTGCTCCGTTGCCCCATTCAATTCGGCAACGGTATGGCCCAGTCCCTTCGAATATTGCTCGGTGGCAATAATTGGCAGGTCAAGTGCCTTAAAACCCTCAATCAACAAATTTGCGTGGAGAATCAACTGGCCATACAAATCCTGAT
>JAGGWI010000222.1 GCA_021157505.1 Desulfuromusa sp.
GTGTAGAGAGATCCCAGATAGATTTTGAAGAAGAACTTCTTCCGCAGACCATAACCATTAAGCTGCAGCTGTTCTCCAGAAACCGTGATCGTATCAGGAAGATCGATATCGTAAACGGTCTTGGCAAAAAGATTGCTGGAAGAGAGCAACAGAAAACAAATGGCTAACGAAAACAGTCGCATAAGGGTCTCCATAAACAAATAGGATGGATGAAAACTAAGGCTCCTCAGCCCCAACTGGAAGGGCTGAGGAGAGGGCCGTTAGAATTTGTAGGTAAATCCAACGCTGACAATATCTACCGAATTGTCAAATTCGCCAACAACCGTTCCGCGACCTGCATCTTCCGGATTCGTTGCATATTTCTCCATTTTTGAATCATCAACAAACAGATGAGCATAGGCCAGGTCCATAGTGATGCTGTCTGAGAACTGGTAACCCGCTCCAATACTGACCCAGTAACGATCTTCACCGGGAACCCGTGGGGTGCGATACTCATCAGTAATTGGGGTTTCATCGTAGGCGACACCGGTTCGTAACAGCAGAGTATTGGTAGCCTGAAAGGTTGCACCCAGAGAGTAGCGCCAGGTATCATCCCATTTCTCAGTTGTCGTGGTGCTGGGATTGTCGGCTATACCCTCCCCTTCAAAGTGGATAGTCAATTCATCAAAGCAACTCCAGTCGGTCCAGGTGACATCAGCCATCAGCGCAAAACGGTCGGTAATTTTGGTATAGCCATTTATAGAAGCTGTGGCAGGGAGTTTGATCTTGCCATGGATATCCTGATTTTTAAAGTAATCTCCGAGCGCTGTGAGGGTATCAGGGACATCGGTGTAGACCCGCCCTTTAAGTTTATGGGTTATCTCAGACCGATAGGCAAACCCGATGCGAGTGTCCGGAGTGAATTCATAGATTGCTCCAAGGTTAAAACCATACCCCCAGTCATCGGCTTCATTTTTAACATGAACATCATAATCGGTATTACTGACAATCCCAATCGGTGCCATACCACCCGAACCAACAAAAGCAACCAGCCCCCCGTCAACCATACTGGAGAGGGTTACATCCATATATTCGGCACTCACCCCGGCTCCAACACTGATTTTGTCCGTCAGCTTGTAGGCGATGGAAGGGTTGATATTGATGGTCATAACATCTGATTTTCTTGCATGATAACGACCAACCCACTCTTTATTATAGTCTGTGACCAGCCCGAAAGGTGCGGTTATCCCCAGCCCCAGAGAGAGTCGGTCATTTATTTTGTTGGTATAGAAGAGATTAGGAACCACTGCATTGTCAGCACCATTGCCACCATCGCCACCACCCAGCTCCATACCTAGAACATTTGTCGTTGTATCTGAATCAAATTCAGCTGAGGGGGAAATAAAATGGACTCCAACCGTCATCTGTTGTCCTTCCAGGAAAGTCATCCCGGCTGGATTAAAAAACACGGTTGAGGGATCTGCTGCGGCAGCACCGCTAGAGAAAGCGGTACCCAATCCTGAGACCGATTGCTCAATAATGGCAAACCCGGAAGCGAAAGCGGTCGAGCTTGTAGCTAAGAGCAAAGCTAGGCCAATGAACAGAGAAAAGCTTTTTCTGGACATAAAAAGACTCCTTTTGGTGGGAATAAACTGAAATTAAATAACATCAAACGTGGCAGTGAATATATATAAACGGATTTTACCGTTATATGCAATAGAACAGTATTATTTTTTTGATTTTTTTGTTGGTTTGTTGGCTTGACAGAGAGAAATCGTTATACTTCCACAATCAAGTGTATTGAAACAATTTTTTCAGGGAGATCAAAATGAATCATACCAAGTCAGAAGAATTATTCAGCAACGCCAAAGCCCTCATCCCCGGTGGAGTCAACAGCCCGGTTCGGGCATTCAAATCGGCTGGATGCAACCCGATTTTTATTGAGAGAGCGGCCGGCAGCAAAATTTATGATGTTGATGGCAATGAATACATCGACTATGTCGGATCCTGGGGACCAATGATTCTGGGTCACTGCCATCCTAAAGTGGTCGAAGCAATCCAGAAAACTGCTGCAAGCGGGGCATCATTTGGTGCACCGACCGCTCTTGAAACGGAATTGGCCGAGTTGGTTTGTGATGCCTACCCAAATATTGAAAAAGTCCGGATGGTCTCTTCCGGAACCGAGGCAACCATGAGTGCCATCAGGCTAGCCCGTGGTTACACCGGACGGGATAAAATCCTTAAGTTTGATGGCTGCTATCATGGCCATGCCGATTCTTTACTGGTCAAGGCAGGAAGTGGACTGGCAACTTTTGGCGTACCGACTTCTCCCGGAGTCCCTGCCGACTTTGCTAAATATACGTTGACCGCAACTTACAATGATCTGGAAGACGTCAAGAAAATTATTGCTGCAAACAAAGGTGAGGTCGCCTGCATTATCCTGGAAGCGATAGCTGGAAATATGGGCTGCGTACCACCGGTTCCCGGTTTTCTGCAAGGGTTGCGTGATCTCTGTACCGAAGAGGAAA
>JAGGWI010000212.1 GCA_021157505.1 Desulfuromusa sp.
ATAATTCTGAGTTATTTTGTTTGTTGCCAAGGCATGCCGATGCAGCCCTAGCTTGCGCTAAAGCAAAGAGGCATAACGCAGGTAGCAAGCAAAAGAGCCAGAATTAAAGGATAGGATTAACCAAACGGGACACTACGCTATGCAGACAGGTCTAAATGAGTCAGGCAGCGGCTTCACGTCCAGATTTATCCTCAAGAATATCCGGCAGATGCTTCGGGCATCCAAACTGGAGGATCGCTTTTCTGTTGATCCTCCCGATTTTCCTCTCATGCTGTGCAGTTCCGCAACAGAAACCCTTTGATCTGGGTCACTGGAAGCAGATAGAAATTGAACAGCTGCAGGATAAAGCCGGAGACATTGCCGATCCCGGAGACAGAGTTGCCCTTATTTCTGAGGCATTCCTGAAAACACCTTACCTTGCCAACACCCTGATCGGCAGTGCTGAAACAAGCGAAGTTTTCACCCTGCGTCTCGATGGCGTTGATTGCTTCACCTTTCTCGATTATGTCGAGGCGCTGCGAAGATCTGTTGATTTTGAGGGATTCAAAAATGCACTGCGATACATCCGCTATCGCAACGGAAAAGTTACTTTTTTAGATCGAAACCATTTCTTCTCAGTCTGGGGAAATACCCCCCTCGCTCCGTTGCGCGATATAACGGCTCAAGTTGGTGGAACCAATGTTCGTTGGGTGGAGAAATATTTGAATCAAAAAGGAGACGGAACCCTCTATCTTCCAGGATATCCGCTAAAGAAACAGGTGATTGCTTTTATTTTGCCTGAAATGATCGACGCAGTGTTACTCAGCCGCTTGCGGAGCGGGGATTACATCGGTATCTACAGCCCTTTGCCAGGGCTGGATGTTTCTCATACTGGTATTATTATCAAAAAAGGTGGGAGAACTTTCCTTCGCCATGCCTCGCAGCAACAGGTTATTGATGAAGCATTACTTCCCTACCTTGGGGGCAAGAAAGGGTTGGTCATCTATCGGCCAGTCGCAGAGTATTGAGAATAAATCTCTCCGGTCGGTATTGATCTTTATCACTGATTCGGTTTAAAAATGTACCACTGAGCCATATTTCCCAATTTCTTTTCTTCCCAGGAGTCTGTCGGGCTTGCGAATCGTAGCGAGAAATTGGCTGTTCGAGGGCAGATTTTTATAGATTTGAGAACGAATAGCACCGCTATTTGTCGAAAATATATGAAAATATACACCGATCAGACAGTTTCGCAGTAGATTCTTGTCAAGTCTGACAGACTCCTAGAGTGAAAGCTAAACATGCATCTCGTTGCAGTCCATCATTGGCAGCAGGAAGAGGCTGTGGTTACCGAAGCTATCGCCACGGCACTGAATATCCTGGTTTTTGAAGCCCGACAGAAGATTACCGGTGGATGGCCCGTCGTGATCGCCAATTTTGCTGATCAGAGTCAAGCCGCAGAGCTGGCAACAAAACTCACCCACGAAGGGGTTCCAGCCTTGGTGATTGATACCCAGTTGGTGCGGGGAAATAATCGGCGACAGCATATCCGCAGTTTTGAGTTGGGAGCAGAGGCATTACAGGTTGAGACCTTGAGTGGCGAACCTTTAAAGATTGGTTACGAGACGATCCAGCTGTTACTGATTGCCAGCTGCAGCACCGGACAGATACAAACAAGCGAGACAACCACGCAACGTAAATTCAGCCTGGGAAAAACCCTGCTCGCCGGTGGTATCCCCATGACCAAAAAAATAAAAACCACCGAAACCACAAGTTCTGAAGAGCGCGATAAAACTCTCTGGCTCTATACCAGCACCGGAGAGACACTGGTTTTTACTCGCAACGCGATGGATTATTCCGGCCTTGGTGAGGTACGCCAGATAACCTGTGATCTGAATTTTAACTATTTACTGAAAGATCTACAGCGGTTGGCACCACAGGCACACTATAATGATCGTCTGCTGACACGGGTCGGTCAGGTACAAACTTTGGGGCCGGTTCTGAACCCAGAGAGTGATCTTGATCTGGCCTTTGAGATCCTGTCACAGAGTTTACTTCATTGACCCGTCTTATCCGCTAACAAGGGAAACCGGTGGACAACCTGCAAATTTCAGACAATCTTGCTATCCCCAAACAAGAAATTGAATTAACCGCGATCCGTTCACAGGGGGCTGGTGGACAGAATGTCAATAAAGTCTCCACCGGTATCCATCTTCGGTTTGATATCCAGAACTCCTCGCTGCCCGACTATTTAAAACTCCGATTGCAACAATCTTCCGATCATCGGATCAACAAAGATGGTGTCATTATCATCAAATCACAACAGACCCGCAGTCAGGAACAGAATCGAACCAATGCATTGCAAATGTTACAGACATTGATTCAAGCTGCCATGATCACACAAAAGCCGCGTAAAAAATCGCGACCGAGCAGAAGTTCAATGGAAAAACGAATCGGGCAGAAGAAACAACGTGGTAAAGTGAAGGAGCTAAGACAGAAAGTTACTGATTGAACTGTTTCTACCTTTTCCAATGTAAACTGTGTTAAAACCGGCAAACTCTCACTAATAAAGATGGTGTCGCAAAAACTGAATAAACTAAATAAGATGGCTAAGCAAAAATTTCGATCTACAAGGCGTAGTGGTTTTTCAAGGTCGAAGGCCTACATAGAGTAGGTCGAGGTCTTGAAAAACTGCTGCAACGCCGTAGGTCGGACTTTTTGCGACGCCATCAACTACGGAAGGAAAACGAATGACTCAGGCAAAAGAAGCAAGCACGGTTATTATTAACTTTACCGGTAAATTAGACGATGGAACGATCATTGACAGCACCTACGCAGATCCAGAAGAGGACTCGTGCCACGAAGATGGCCCGATGAAATTAACTCTCGGAGAAGAAGATTTCTATATTCCGGTCGAAGCCGCACTGGTCGGCATGCGGGTTGGCGAAAAAAAAACCGTGACCATCACACCAGACGACGCCTTCGGTGATTACGACCCGGAAAACGTATTCAATGTAAAGCGGAGCGAACTTCCCGAGGATATCACCCCGGAAGCTGGTATGGGACTGGAGGTCACTGGTGAAGATGATGACCTTTATATGGTCACGATTGTTAAAGTTACTGACGAAGAGGTGAGCCTCGATTCTAACCACCCTCTTGCCGGGGAAGAATTGACCTACGAAGTTGAACTGGTCGAAATCCTTTAGTTTAACTGGAGGTTGAAAAGGTCAGCTCAAATCAGTCAGAAGAAAAAGTGAGAGTGAAAAAATATGCCAAAATACTTAACGATAGGGGTGATTGGTAAATCACTAAAAGAAAACGAAAAACGGGTAGCAATTCATCCGGAACATATAAAACGGATCCCCAAGGAATTACGCGAACAAATTACTTTTGAGAAAGAGTATGGGTTGAGGTTTGGTATGGATGACGACACCTTGGCCAACCTTACATCTGGACGAGTTGCGTCCAGAGAAGAGATATTAAAAGGGTTTGATTGTGTATTGATTCCCAAACCGTTAGCTAAAGATTTGGATCAGGTTCGAGATGGTGCAATTGTGTGGGGTTGGCCGCATTGTGTACAACAAAAAGAAATGACTCAAATAGCAATTGATAAAAAATTAACTCTTATTGCCTGGGAAGAAATGTTTATCTGGAATCAAACAGGTGGTAAACGGATGCATATCTTTTATAAAAATAATGAGATAGCAGGATACGCTGGTGTAATTCATGCCACAAGTCTTCGTGGAACGACCGGATTTTATGGAAAAACACAAAAAGCAGCGGTGATTGGCTATGGCTCGGTGAGTCGGGGAGCTATTTATGCCCTGCAAGGTCAAGGATTTAAAGATATCACCGTCTATACTAATTTCCCGACAGCAGAGGCAAGGGATAAATTGCCTGGCCTGCCATTCAAACAAATAAAAAAAGATGATTCAGGAAATATGGTGGTGATTGAATCTGACGGCACGACCCTTTCACTTTCAGAGGCGTTATCAGATGTCCATATCATTGTTAACGCAGTCCTTCAAGATGTCAGCAAACCAAAAATGTTTGTACCCGCGAAGAATGCAGATAAATTGATGAAAGGTACGCTTCTTATTGATATAAGCTGTGATGAAGGAATGGGGTTTTGGTGTGCTAAACCAACAAGTTTCAAAAATCCAATAGTTGAAGTGAATGGTATATTTTATTATGCAGTTGATCACACCCCAAGCTGGTATTGGAATTCGTCCTCATGGGAAATTTCAGAAGCATTGCTTCCATATCTACCCATAGTTCTTGGCGGATCAACTGAATGGGAAAAGAATAAAACCATTTCCAAATCAATAGAAATAGATAAAGGGATCATTCAGAATTCGAAAATCCTCTCTTTTCAAAATCGAAAAAAAGAGTATCCACACCAAATATATTAAAGAATGTATTGACCTAGGAGCCTGTCGGACTATCCATGAGCCGACTGCAAATCCGGTTGTTTGGCCCATATTTCGACTCCTTTTTGCCCCATAGCTATGGCTATGAACCTGCAAACGTGTCAAAATCTGTTCTCAAACCTCCAGATTTTCGCTTCGCCCCGCATAGTCCGATAGACTCCTAGCATTTTTCCGCTTCGCTCTAAAATGCGGGTCTGTAACCCATAAACCTTTGCATATTGGAAATGCTATGAAAAAAACATTTAAAATGACCCACCCAAAAATCAAAGTTCCAAGGCTGGTTGAGGCCATAAAATATGAAGTTAAAAAATATATAAGAAGAGAACGTAAAAAGACCTTACCAGACGATGTGGATTTTTGGGATTTTGACTGTCGGTTCGGTGATGATGAAGCAAGTAGTGAGGTTATTCATCTGTCTGCCATCAATAAGTCTATTTCTCAAGCAGAATCAAAACAGCTCGAATCCTTTTATTTAGAGATTCTGGTCAAACCGGGGTATCGAAGTAAAAAACCGAAGGAAGAGGAGCAAATCAGTGACCAATAATGATGTCTTACGTCGTATCCGCTTTATTTTCGATTTCAGCGATTCAAAAATGATGGCTCTGTTTAACTTGGCGGGTCACCA
>JAGGWI010000264.1 GCA_021157505.1 Desulfuromusa sp.
AATGATGATTGTCTCTCGGAGTCTCATAGCAGTCATATCTACTCCTTCTCAACTATGTGACATGCATCGCAGGATCTTGCTGCAAAAGGAGCATGCATTGTCGGTTTAAAATATTTCGGATCTTTTGATGCGTGGGGATCATGGCAACTCATGCAATTCATATCCTTGACCGCAATCGAAATATGGGCTTTTTGGAATGATTCTTTGTCCGGATTGTGACACTCGGTGCAGAGAGATTGCAACGGCAGGGTCAACAGTCTGTCAATATCCCCTGAGTGCGGTTGATGGCACCGCTGGCAATCCCTTTCAGCTGGAGAATGGGTGTTTTCTGTGGCCATTTTCGTTTTTAGATCGGTGTGACAAGTCAGACAGAGATCTCGACTTTGCGCCAGCAGCAGGGAGTTAAGCTTTGACTGGTGCGGGTTGTGGCAGGCGGTACATTGCCCATTTGTAACCGGTTGATGCAGACTTTTATCTGCAAGCAGCTGGTCTTCAAAATCACTATGGCAACTCAAACAGAGCAGCTTCTGTGGTTCCAGGTTTATCCCTTTGTTATCACTGGCGTGGGGATCATGACAGGTCAGACATTCACCTTCTTCGTAGGGATCATGGATACTCGCCGATTCCTCCTGGAAGAGACTTTTCTCGTGGCAGGTCGTACAGAGTTTTTCCCCTTCAGCTTTGAGAAACAATTCATTGTCTGCGCCATGACCGAGATGACAGGCGGTACATTGCCCGGTTTGCACCGGCTTGTGGACATTGGTTCTCATGAATTCTGCTTCCAATCCAGAATGGCAGGAATAGCAGACACTATCCGCTCGATCGAAAAGAATATTCTCTGCGCTGGAGCCATGCGGGTTATGACAGCTGGTACACATATTTTCTGTGAATGGGCTGTGCTGCTTCCTGTTTTTCGCCCCGTTTGTCCGCGTTTCTGCATGGCACTCGTAACACAGCTCCCCTTCCGGTTTATTCACCAGTCCGGCATAAGCAGCGGAGTGGGGTGAGTGGCAGGAGAGACAACCGGTTTCACTTTCCACCGGGGCGTGTGGGAAACGGTTTCTTTTGCTGGTATTTTCGTGGCAATTGAAACAGAGGTTATTCCCGGTATTGAGCAGCAGGCTGCTCTGCTCCGAGGCGTGGGGATCATGGCAGGAGAGGCACTCACCTGATTCAAAAGGTTCATGCTGTACCGCACCATCCCCCTGAATGGAATCACTGTCATGACACATCAGGCAGAGTTCTTCTGCGGGTGTATTTAAGGCAAAAGGTTCTTTGTCTGTAGCATCATTATGGCAGGAATCACACTCCGCTTCGGCGACGGGTTTGTGCAGGCTGGTTTTCAACAAATTATCATTGTCTGAACTATGCGGGTCGTGGCAGGTGGTACAGTTAGCGGTGTTCATCGGATAGCCGCCATGAGCCTCTTTAAACCCAGTTTCTTTACGGTCATGGCAGGATAGACAGAGTTTTTCCGCCGCCCCGGTCAACAAGTTCGGTTGATCTGAATAGTGAGGCTGATGACAGGCTCGACAGCCATCTTCTCTGATAATACCGTGGACCACCTTCTTTTGAAATTTGTCCGGCTGGTGGCAGTTGAAACACATTTTCTCCCCCTCGGCTCGCAGAAAATTAGCTGAATCAGAGGCGTGGGGATCATGGCAGGAGGTACATTTCCCCCGGCGCAGGGCGGTATGAACACCGGTTTTTTTATCCAGGTTGAAATTCTCCTGTTTGTGACAACGGAAACAGAGCTTGTTCCCTTCCTCAACCAACAACAACTTACCGACAATGCCATGTGACAGGTGGCACTCCTGACATTTTCCATCTTCCATCCCGGGGTGCTGGTTTTTCATTTTTCGGTACTTTTTTGAAAAGTCACTGTGGCAATCGATACATTCTTTCTTTTTGAACTTCCGGCGGGCGGCCTGACTTTCATCAGGGCAAACCAGCTGCAAGGTGAGAACACAGCAGAACAACAGGATGATTCCCAGGGTCAATCTCAGGGGTCCAGAGTTTTTTGGCATCATGACAACTCCATGCGTGATGGTGCTTTAGCGGGACACAAACTAATCAATACCTTTTCACAACAGTTTCATAACAGATCAGATTTTATCCTGGACAATAAATATTTTTGTTTCGTAAACTTCTTTCAGCTTGCGCACCCACTCTTTAAAAGCTGCATTGATTTTCTGTCCGTAGACGATTTTACCGACCTCCTGCCTGACGTCCTCATAGACTCTTGTTCTGGGTGGAAAAACGGATTCAACGACCAGGGTGTAGTAAAGCTCATCAGGACCGGCATAGAAGAAAATATCACCCTGTCGGGCTCCTTTGACCTTTTTCTGTAAATCCTTCGGCAGTGCGGTCTCTGTGAGCAAGCTGTCACCAAGAGCGAGGATGTTTTTATCATTTTTGTCAGCCAGACCGGTCATGTTGGCGGAAACCCATTTGAAATCACTGCCGGCTTGAAGCTTATTCACGGCTTCCTGAGCATCCTGCGGGTTGGTGAAAATGAGGCTGCTCATCTTGATCATCATTGGTGATGAATAGTCCTCAAGATGGTTATTATAGTACTTGTGAACCTCCTCCTCAGAAACAACCAGCCCAGGGAGGACCGCTTTAGCCATAAAGGTATCGAAAAGTAACTGTTCTTTAAACTTTTTCACTGCTTCCAGATATGCCACCGAGTTCTGAATATTCTGCTGTTCCGCTTCCATTCTTCCGGTAAGCGCAGTCAGTTTATCCTTAATATAGGTTATTTTCTGTTTATTCAGTTGGCTGGCATCGATCCTTTCGCCCCCATGGTACAGGGATGCCTGTAGCGCCCCGGCAACCTCCGCAACAGTAATCGTAGTGGTCTCGTTGCCATTGATCAGGGTCACCAGCGCCCGCTGATCATTTCCCAAGCGGGAAAACACCTCGGTCCTGGTTGCCTCTGGATCTTCTGCTAAAAATTTGGCAAAATCCAGCGATGCCATAACCTCATCATCAAAGGTGGCATACTTATCTATCAGATCATTGAGATAATCCATCTGCTTCTTGCGAGATGATTCTTGCAGCACCCGATTGTTTGCCGTTAGGCGAACTTGTTGATCCTCATAGGTGCGGCGGTCTTCAAGTTTGAAAACTATGAAACCTTTTTCTGTCTTGAAAATCACACTGACCGCGCCGATATCCATGCTAAAAACTGCCTTGGCAACATTAGGTAAAAGGTCGTTGAGTTTGACATATTCAGCATCCCCCCCGCTCTTTTCTCCCTTCCCCTCAGCAACCAGAGTATCTGCCAATAGCTTAAAATCACCACCGTTCTGGAGCTCTTTAATCAGAGCCTCGGCATCAGCCTGCTGCTGGAAGTTGTAAACCGATAAATTGACTTCAATTGCCATCTGCTGGTAAAGCTCTTCGACAGCATCTTTATCCACCTGGAGATCTCTGACCTGTTTGGCGAGTAAGTGCTGGACCAAGGTTTTCAACTCAAACTCTTCAATTTGATTCTGAACCGCAGGCATCCGGTCAAAGCCGATATTGAGAGCTTCCTGTTTAATTAGTTTTATCTCGATCAGCCGCTCCAGCAATTTAGAAAAGTTCTGACTTGCCGGGGTTTCAGAATCACCCATGCCACTGTGTACTGTTGCGAGTTCACGGGTGAATTCTGCCAGGGTAATCGGCTCTTCATTAACCATTGCCACCGGCATCTGGGCATATTTTTCGGAAAACAGTGGCACCTGCAGAATTTTCTTCGTCCCCGCTATTCGAATTGGGACCGTCAGAGCTTTCATTTCTTCCGTCACCACCGGCTTTAAGGGATCTGCATTGGCCGTGCTGCCAGCGCCTCCAAATCCCAAAGCTGGCGTAATGGTGACCAACAGAACAGCGAAAACAGAAACCAGTTGAGTAAAGATATTTAGCATGTCATTCCTCTTTCTAGCTGTCGTGCCGTGATGACACGAATTTAAAAAATTAATTAATTTGGTTATTCTTCCAGTTTCCTGATCACCGCCTGAGTCATTCTCCTGGACAAACCATGGGCAGAAGGAATCCAGCCCCAGTCAAAAAAGTACACTCCCTGGTTGCCGGTGGCATAGCTGCGTGACGCCCAAATAACTTCACGTTTGATCCCATCGAAAATCTGCACAGAAAAATCGACCTTGCTTTCACCAAACTCTCCCTGATAATCGAAGACTCTGCCGGAGAGAATCAGGTCAGCACCAAGAATGTCCTTACTGGCCAGAATATCCGCGGCTGCCAGAGACGGCCCTTGCTGCATGATCATCCGGTAACGCAACAAGGTCTCACGCACCAGACCCGGTTCAAACACCCGGATGTTCGCATAGCGATTCAATTGTTCGACAAGGTGCAAGGCAACGATTTTCTCGGCGTGCTTTCTGGCATTGATATTAAGAAAAGGGATCACTGCAACCGTGTACTGTCCTGCCGGGTTAAATGTCGATGCCCGGTAGAAGAACTGCGGTTGATGCTTATTCTTGATTGTCTCGATGACCTCGGCGCTACCGTCGCCGACGTTGGTCAGCAACAGCTGTTGAGTCGCGGCAATATGCAGATACTCGG
>JAGGWI010000110.1 GCA_021157505.1 Desulfuromusa sp.
GACGCGTATCAATTCGAAGTCACTACGTTTTTCTTTAGTGCGGAGCGGTACATAACGCGCGATTGCTGCCAATCGATTCTCAACCTGTAAACGGATCAATTTTCCACTGATCAGCTCTTCCATAGCTACGACTTGTTCCACTTCCGGAGGAATTCCGAATTTCAAAGCGGCAGCCGCAGCGGCATCCAATTGCACTGCAGGGTAATTACGTAATGCTTCATCCAGTGAATAGAGCACGGAAGAGGGGTTTTCCAGTTGCTGTAATTCTTCCAGGGTCAGACATTCATCAATCGAGAACTCCCCACTCTGCAAGCGTCGAAGTGCTGTCAGATGGGCACCACAGCCCAGTTGTTCACCGATATCACTGATAAGGGTGCGAATGTAGGTCCCCTTGCTGCAATCGACCTCAATCGTCACCAATTGTGGGCCACACTCAACCACGTCCAGTCGGCTGATCAGTACCGGTCGCAGATCACGTTCAACAGTTTTCCCCTGTCGAGCTAATTTATAAAGGGGGACGCCATTTTTCTTAAGTGCAGAAAACATCGGGGGCAGCTGTTCAATCTGCCCACGAAATTCAGCACAAACATTTTCCAGATCGGCGGAAGTGAATTCCGGAACCGGACGTTCCAGCAGAATCTGCCCCTCTGAATCAAAAGTATCCGTTGTTATCCCCAATTTGAATGTTGCCCGGTAGGATTTATCTTCCGCCAGTAGAAACTGTAAAATCTTTGTCCCATCACCAATAGCAACGGGCAAGACTCCGGTCGCCAGAGGGTCAAGGGTTCCGCCGTGACCCACCTTGCGGGTTTTATAAATACGTCTCACCTGGCGAACAACATCATGAGATGTCATTCCGGCAGACTTATCAATGAGGAGAAGTCCGTGCACGAATATCAGCTGAAGAGTTGGTCAAGCAACATGGAAACAGAATTTTTCACCTCATCCAAAGTCCCATTGATTTTAGCCCCCGCAGCATTATGATGACCACCGCCACCAAGTTTGCGGGATAAAGCGCCAACATCAACAGCTCCGCGTGAGCGAAAACTGACTTTATAAGTATTTTCAGATACTTGATGAATAAACAGAGCAACTTCAACACCGCGAATAGAGCGCGGATAATTCACAAAACCATCAGAGTGTTCATCGGTGGCTCCTGCCTGCTTTAAGGTATCTAAAGTCATGGTAATAGAAGCATAACGGCCAGACGATGAAATCTGCAAGGAGGGCAAAACAAGACTAAGTAAGCGCATCCGTTCTGGAGAATTACTCTCATACAGGTTGCTTGAAACTTCCCACGGATCAACTCCCAGTTCAACCAGCGCCCCGGCAATTGCAAAAGATTCCCGGTTCGCGCTGGCATAACGGAAAGAACCGGTATCAGCCAGGATTCCAAGGTAGAGCGCTTTGGCGACAGCTAAACTTGGTTGATACTGGCAAGCCATTAGCACCCTGTAGATCAGAACCGCTGTCGCACAAGCATCGGTATCAACGTAACAGAGATCACCAAAATTTGAGTAGGGATGATGATCGATATTAATCACTGTTTGGCACAGATCCCTGATTGGTAATGCTGTCCTGTCAAGGTCACCAGCATCAAGGACAAAAGCGATGTCAAAATGTGAGTTATCTGGCAAGCGATCAACCAGCAGATCAGATTGGGGAAGAAAACGCATAACATCAGGAACAGCATCAGCATTGTAGGCGACAACATCCTTACCCATATCTCGCAGAGCCAGCGTCAGCGCAAGGGTCGAACCAATAGCATCGCCATCGGGGTTCTCGTGGGCAACCACCAAAAAACGCTGATTATTATTAATCTTTTCAACTATCTGCTGAACTATCATTCAAATCATCCTGCACCTGATGCAGCAAAGCATCAATCTTCTGGCCATAACCAATAGACGCGTCAAATTTAAAGTAAATATTGGGAACAAACCGGAGCTGCAGTATTTTCCCTAATTCTCGACGGATATAAGGAGCCGCACTTTTCAACCCTTTTTCAGCTTCCTTTCGTTCGGTAGATTCATCACTGACGGTAAAATAAATTCTTGCAGAACTGATATCGCGGGACATTTGTACTCCGGTAAGAGTGACCGGAGAGACACGTGGATCCTTAATGCTGTACATTAATAAGCGGGTTGTTTCTTTATATATCTGTTCACCAACTCGTTCAGGCCGATAACTACTCAACGGATACCTTCTCCATAATTTATAAACTCAATATCCAATTCAATAATTTCAACAATCCCGGATGAGTACAATTCTTCCTCCAGATTCTTGAAAACAGACTGAATAAGGGTTTCGGTTCCTGCTGTCATACTGGCACCGATAAGGGTTCGTTGTAACAGGTCCAAGTGACCAACTTCCGCAACTGAAACCGGGAACCTGGAACGCAAACGGTTCAACAGGCGGCTGACCTGAGAGCGTTTCTGCTTCAGGGAATGGGTATCGAACAAACGCAAATCAATGCGGATGACGCCAACAACCATGATTGCCTACCAATTCCCGGATTAAAGAGTGGTCTTGACCTCTTCTATCTCAAACACCTCGATAATATCACCGATTTTGATGTCGTTGTATTTTTCCAGACCGATACCACACTCATAACCATTACCGACCTCTTTAACATCGTCCTTGAAGCGCTTCAGTGAGCTCAGTTTGCCCTCCCAGACAACCACATTGTCACGAACCAATCGGGTTTGGGCGTTACGGACAATTTTACCATCCACCACAAAGCAACCGGCAATAGTACCAACTTTTGAAACATGGAAGGTGTCACGAACCTCAACCCGACCCAGATCTTTTTCTTTAAGTGTCGGAGCCAGCAGCCCCTCCATGGCATCGCGAATATCGTTGACGGCATCATAGATAACCGAGTAGAGACGGATATCAACCTTTTCAGCTTCTGCCAAGGTTTTTGCTTTGGTTTCCGGACGCACATTAAAGCCAAGAACGATGGCATTTGATGCCGTGGCCAGAGTTATGTCGCTTTCCGAAATTCCACCGACACCCGTATGGAGAACATTCAGGCGACATGCATCTGTCGATAGTTTTTCCAAGGTATCACGAACAGCTTCCACCGAACCCTGAACGTCTGCTTTAACAATAACTGAAAGTTCTTCGACAACACCTTCCTGCATCTTGGCGAACAACTGATCAAGTGAAACTTTACTGCTCTTGGAGAGATCAATTTCACGCTGTTTCGATTGCCGATGCTGGGAAACCTCTTTGGCAGCTTTTTCATTTTCAACTGCGTGGAAAGAGTCACCGGCATCCGGGACTCCTCCCAGACCTGTGACTTCAACCGGAAACGCAGGGCCAGCCTCTGTTACCTGAGTACCCGTTGCCGTGATCATTGAGCGAACCCGCCCAAAGTGGAGACCAGCAACAATAGCATCACCAATCTTCAGGGTCCCATCTTGAACCAGAACAGTTGCAATCGGGCCACGTCCTTTATCGAGACGAGCCTCAACAATTGAACCTTTGGCGTGCTTATTCGGGTTGGCCTTCAGTTCCAGGACTTCTGCCTGTAACAGAATCATTTCCAGCAAGGTATCAAGATTGGTCTTTTGTTTAGCAGAAACTTCAACAAAAATCGTATCACCACCCCACTCTTCAGGGACAAGTTCATATTCAGTCAATTCCTGCTTAACCCGTTCCGGATTTGCATCCGGCTTATCAATTTTATTGATTGCAATGATAAGTGGAACCCCTGCCGCTTTAGAGTGATTGATAGCCTCTTTCGTCTGTGGCATCACCCCATCATCGGCAGCAACAACCAGGATAACAATATCGGTTACTCCGGCACCACGAGCCCGCATTGCGGTAAAAGCTTCGTGTCCGGGAGTATCAAGAAAGGTGACTTTTTTGCCGTCAAGATCAACATCATAGGCACCAATATGTTGAGTAATTCCCCCTGCTTCACCCGCAGTTACATTCGCTTCTCGAATGGCATCAAGCAAACTGGTTTTACCGTGATCAACATGACCCATGATAGTGACAATCGGTGGCCGGACTTCAAGATCTTCGGCCTTATCCTCGGTTTCTTTAGCAACCGCAACTTCCAGGATTGTCACTTCATCAAAGGCAACATTCTCAACTTCGTGATTGAACTCAGAAGCCAGGATTGCAGCAGAGTCATAATCAAGGGGATGGTTGATCGTCACCATTGATCCTTGGCGCATCAGTTCAGCAATCAGCTCCTTGGCTTTTACCCCCATCCTTTTAGCCAACTCACCAACAGTAATTGAATCGCTGATTCGGACTATCCGCTTGATTGCTTTACTGACAGTGACCTCAGTCTGTTTACCCTGCTTATTCTGTTTGCCACCCCGTCTCTTTTTCTGACCGGGACGACCCGGCTCAAAGACTTCAACCCGCCGTCCCCGGCGTGAAACGCGTCCATCCTGAGCATCTGTAGCTTCATTACGACGCCCTTTATTACGTTTCTTATTGCGCCCCTCTTTTTCAGGGAGCGGTTGATCCATTGGAGCCAGCGGGGCAGGATTGACTCTTTTATTTGCCCGACTTGGAGCAGCAGCAGGACGATGGGCCGGGCGTGCCGCTGGTTGAGCAGGTTTTCTGTTCTGGCGTACTGGACGCTCACCAGCTTTAGGTCTGCGTTGAGCAGCTGGTGCGGGCTTTGGCAGTTCAACCCGTCCAAGTATCTTGGCATGATCACTGGTCACTCTTTCAACAACTGGCTTCTTGACCTTTTTCGGTTCTTCGGTGGCAGCCTCTGGCGTCTCAGTTGCTTCATCCCCAGAATCTTTTTGGGGCTTCTGTTTTTTTCCTTCGGTCTGTTGATCATCAGCAGCCTCTGGTGCAGTCTCTTCGGCTACTGAGGTTCCAACATCTTCTGTCAGATCATCCTGCAGCTCGATAGCAGCGGCTTCTTTCTCTTCAGTTGGGGCACTATCTGCCTCTTCAGCAGAGACGACCTCTTCTATCGGGGCTGTCTTCTCTTCAACAGGCAGCTCTATCACCGGCTCACGCACAATCTTACGCCGACGCCTTATGATTCCCGGTTTTATCAGGGCCTCTTCAATTTTTTGCTTCGGGGGATTGATGAAATCTTCAAACTTCTGCAACTCTTCCTCAGCCAGAGAACTTGAATGGGATGCCACTTCGATTCCGGCCTCGACAAGCTTAGCCAGTATTTCTTTACTCTCGAGTCCCATCTTCTTCGCAAGTTCGTGTACTCTTACCTTACCCATCAATTCTCCCTTACCAGTTGCTTATATCTGTGCAATTCGTTCAACAGCGAGTCCGCCAACAAACCTGACTGAACCGCTATAACACTCCGCTCTTCCTTGCCAAGTAACTGACCCATTGTTTGCTTATCATAGAAACAAGCCGTTTCAACCGAACCACGTAGCGCCAACGTTTCAACTTTTTTTACTATAGAGGCAGATATGTCGGTTGCTACTATAACCAGAGCCAAAGATGCCCCTTTTTTAAGCGCCTCAATAACAGCGTTGCTACCAGCAATAAATTGCCTCGACTTACGGGCCATTCCAATCAAACTAGCAATTTTTTTCTCAATAGCCTGGGTCAACTGCTGTGCCAGCTCCAGCGGATCAACCGGGAGACATTGGCATTTAAAGCAGCGCTGAAAACTGCTTCTCTTGACCGCATCAAGCAGACATTGATTTGCGACACAGGTATAAGCACCGCGACCGGGTAATCGCTGCAAATAATCAACCAGAACAGCTCCATCCGGAGCAACAACATAACGGACCAGTTGCTTTTTATCTTTTGTCTGGCGACAGGCTATACAAGTGCGCTGCGGACCTTTTTCAACAACAACCATAAAATATTAAAACATCAATCTTCGTTTTTGTCGGGGGTCACCTCAGCGGCAACATCCTCAACTTTTGTTTCAACAGTTTCTTGCTCAACAGCTTCTTGCTCAACAGCTTCTTGCTCAACAGCTTCTTGCTCAACAGCTTCTTGCTCAACAGCTTCTTGCTCAACA
>JAGGWI010000224.1 GCA_021157505.1 Desulfuromusa sp.
GTTTTTCAGGAAAGTTCTATTTCATTTTCACTGATTGTGAAAGCAGTTGCTACGCCTGTTTTTTGTCTTCTTATTTTTCAACATTTTTCAGTCGGTTCTCAAATCCCCCCTTCGCGCAAGGGTGCGCTAGTGGGTCCCCAGTCGCCGGCTCGCACCGCCGTCTCAGTCGACAGAACAGTAGACTGTTACATTTTTGGCTGACAAGATATCGTGATCTCGCTGCGATGGGCAGGCAGTCGCCACCTCAAGTGTGCTGCTACCTCTTGCGTTTGTGAGCATCGGGAGGTTGGGCATCGGTTGGAACCGGCGAAACATCAATTTCCAGCCCTGAAAACAATTTAGCAAACTAAAAGATATTTTGTGGAAACTATAGTTCTAGTATGGATACTATAGTTTTGATGTGATCCCTGCAATCATCCCCAATAATTACTGAAATATGACTTTTCCCTGTTTTTATTCCCCTGAAATCTATATATGTATATATATACCGGAGGAGAAGGGTCGATCTGTGATTGTTTTTTCAACAACCGGCTAGACAAGGTACTTACAGTTAAGGTATCTTTCAAAATTGGGTGCGATCTGGGCTTACAGATCAACCACGTCGTTTTTTCCATGATCGAAAATAATTTAAAATAGGTGCTTTATCAAGATTAGATATCTCAACTCTTTTGAGCACCATCACTTTCAACCTGACAACCCAACCACCAGAAATTGAGAAAAAATCTGGAGGGGATATCGACATTGGTTAAAAAAGAGATATCCTTGTCCTTGTAGATACCGTTTTACTGTTTATTAAATTTTCAAAGGAGATCAACCATGAAATCTGTTTTGACTCGGGTAGTCTGCAGTACTTTCCTTGCTTTGTTGCTGGTTTACACTCTGCCTGCCACCTCTATGGCCACCGAGCCGATAACAACCATCGCAACCGGTGGCATCAACGGTGTTTATTACAGCGCAGGCGGTGCAGTCGCCAAGATGTTCAACAAGAAACGTCATGAGTTTGGCGGTTGGATGGCCAACCAGGCGTCAAAAGGGTCGCTTGAAAATATTGATATTGTCCTGGCGGGTGACGTTGATTTCGGGATTTCTCAAGCTAATTTCCTGTACTTTGCCTCGAACGGTATCGGGGATTTTGAAGGTCAACAGAAAACGAACTTGCGTGCCGTCCTGGGGCTATATGTTGAGGATCTTACTATCATTGCCGCTATGGATGCGGAGATCAATAACGCCAAGGATCTGATAGGAAAACGGGTTAATATTGGTGTTGTCGGCTCAAGTGATGAGCAAACGTCAACAGTTGTTCTGGAAAGATCGGGAGTAGATCCAGCGGATGTTGAACTATTTAATTACCCTGTCTACGAAGCGTCAGAGAGACTTCAGGCCGGTGATATTGACGCCTACGTCTATACGGTTGGTCATCCCAATCTTTCGGTGATGGAAGCGACAGATGGTGACCGAAAGATCCACATTGTCCCATTTGATCAGAATTTTATTGATGGTCTGGCGGCAAGCCGTCCATTCCTCTCAGCAGATACGATTGACACACAGTATTACGATAAGTTGGAGAATAAGGGGCCAATTCCAACCGTTGGCATCAAGTCAGTTCTCTTCACTCGTGCAGAAATGGACGAAGAGACCGTTTACCGGGTGGTCAAGCAGGTGATAGAAAACCTCAAACTGTTCCGGATGCAACATCCGGCATTTGCCAGGTTGAATCGGATGAAAATGTCCCAAGATGTTATTGTTCCCCTGCATCCGGGTGCAGCACGTTACTTCCGGGAAGCTGGTATTATCCAGTAGCAATTTACACAGATGATATATTCGAGCCTCTAACGGGTTTAATGTCATAAAAACAGGAGGAAATAATGCGAAAAATGTTTTTGCTGGCCCTAGCCATTTTCATTATGTGCATGCTGGTCGGTCCAGCGGTTGCGGAAAAACCGTACTTTTTTCCGTACGTTAATCCATATGAAGCGACCGTTATGGAAGTTCCGGCGGTTTATGAAGCGGATTTACCTGAGAAAGTACCAACCAGGGTTTTCCGGATCCATCCATTCCCCGACCGCAAAACTCCCAAGGTTTTCTGGTATGATAAGGGTCTGCAATGCTCTCTGGTTTATCAGAAGAATGAGGCTCCGCTGGTTTTTATCATTGCTGGCACCGGGGCTCGTTACAATTCACCGAAGATGATCAATATGCAGAAGGCGCTCTATCAGGCCGGTTTCCATGTGCTATCAATCTCTTCACCCACTTATCCGAGCTTCATAATCAATGCGTCAGAGACCATGGTTCCAGGTTATCTGGTTGATGATGCCAAAGATCTCTACCGGGTCATGGAAGTTGCCCTGGATAAAGTGAAAAGCAAGATCAAGGTGACCGACTACTATCTGACCGGTTACAGCCTTGGTGGAATCCAGTCTGCCTATGTGTCGCTGCTTGACGAGGAGAGACAGGTCTTCAACTTCAAGAAAGTGTTGTTGATCAATCCTCCAGCCAATCTATACAATTCGGTGGAGCGGCTCGATAAGTTGGTGGCCAATAATATTCCTGGCGGAATGGACAACTTTGACGCCTGGTATCAGGATCTCATCGAAAGTCTCTCCAGCCTCTATGAGCAGATGGGCTATTTTGATTTAAGTGGAGACTTCATCTATAAGGCTTACAAGCGCCGTCCACCCCGGGAAGACTTTCTGGCGGCGCTGGTCGGACTCTCCTTTTCTATTAGCTCTGCTGACATGATGTTCACTGCCGATGTTATGCGTGGTGGTGGCTATATTACCCCGAAGAATGTTGTGATGAGTAATTCAACCTCCTTGGCTCCCTATGCAATGGTGGGTATTCGGACCGGTTTTACCGACTATTTCCGTGAGTATTTCTATCCCTATTTCCATGCCAAAGATCCAAGTCTGACTGAGCAGGGACTGATCGATCAGCTCAGCTTGAATCATATCGAAGGCTATCTCCGCAGTAGCAGCAAGATTGGCTTGCTGCACAATCAGGACGACATCATTATGCAACCCGGTGAGGTTGATTACCTGCACGGGGTTTTCGGCGACCGAGCGCAGATCTATCCAACCGGGGGGCATTGCGGCAACATGAACCATCCCGACGTAGTCCGTTTTATTGTTAACTTCTTTGACGGACAGGAGGGTTGATCATGACTAAGTCTATTCGTATGAAAATACTGCTACTGGTCACCTTGTTTGGAATTCTACTGTTGAGTGGTTGTTCAACGTTACCAAAAACGACCGCCGAAACTCAACCGCCGGAGCGGACGGTTGAACAGGTTGTTCATCCTGATGATGGTAAACTTGCTATTGAGGTCAGTGATCCACTGGAGGGCTTCAATCGCGGGGTGTACCGTTTTAACTACTACTTCGACAAGTTTGTTTTTCTACCAATCGTCGGTGTTTACACATTCATCATGCCCGACTACTTTCAGGATCGGGTTTCCAACTTTGTCGATAATATCTTTGAATTTAATAACTTTACCAATAACCTTCTGCAGTTGAAGTTCAAGCAGACAGGTATCACCTTGGCCCGCTTTGCTATCAATACAACGGTGGGTGTCGCAGGACTATGGGATCCGGCAACCAGTATGAATCTGCGTCGCCAACCGGAGGATTTTGGTCAAACCCTGGGGCATTACGGTGTCGGCAGTGGCCCCTATCTGGTATTACCGATCCTCGGTCCTTCCAGCTTTCGTGATACCACTGGTCTGGTGGCTGATACGCTGGCTTTCAACTATGTTGCCAAGGAGCTTGAGTCTGACTGGATGGAGGACAATGACGTCAGGTTGATCTTTAGTCTGGTGGCGGCGGTGGATAAACGAAAACGACAGCCGTTCCGTTATTATGCTACCGGATCACCTTTCGAGTATGAGCTTGTACGGATGCTCTACACGGCAAAGCGAAAGATTGATGTAGCAAAATAATTTTTATCAGCATACTTTTGTCAACGACATGGGCTCAGCCGATTATGGCTGGGCCCATGTCGTTTGAAAATTACCCACCAGTCAGAATTTCTGTCCCGCAGCAATTAACCTTACGTCATGAATGTCCCCAGGTAACGGGTTAACCAGCAACAAGGTCGTGGGGTTGCGCCCCCGCTAGTCGCCATACTCTATAATCGGGGTACACGTAACGAGTACATGTCCCCAGATTATAGAGTATGCAGAAAAAGGTGCCCGACCTCCTTGCCCGCCGTTGGCGGGTTCCCTCCATTCCACAGCTGTTCCATTCCGGCTGCGTCACACGGGAGAGGGTCATTCAAAAATA
>JAGGWI010000185.1 GCA_021157505.1 Desulfuromusa sp.
AGGGGGAAAAGCGCGAAGGGGTCAAAGGTAAGGTATTGACGATATTTACTCTCAATTTTACCAAATGCAGTCTATGTGGTGCCTGTGTTGAAGTTTGTCCGACGAAAGCTCTCGATTATTCCAATGATTATGAATTGGCGGGATTTGCGCGTGTAGATTTTCACTACGATCTCTTGAAAAGAGTGGAGGAACGGGAATGATTGTTTTTGAATACATCGCCGAAGTCCTCTTTTATGCCCTGGTATGTTTAACATTTACGGGCGGTATTGTGGCGGTCAGGGCCAAGATGCTTATGCATGCTGTTCTGGGTTTGGCGGCGACATTGTTTGGTGTTGCAGGCCTTTATTTCCATCTTGGTAGCCCCTTTATGGCGATGATGCAAATTCTGATTTATGTCGGTGCCGTCTGTATTATTATTGTTATTGGGGTCATGCTTGGTAACACTCCGGATCAGTTGGCGGCTAAGAATATGACCGGACGGAATCTGCCATTGGCTTTACTCGCTTGCTTAACCGCCTTTATCGCGTTGTTTGTTGCGACGATCAGTCGAACCGAATTTACTGCAGCGACAGAAAAAGTTGGCGACATGTCGATAGAATTTGTCGGTGAAAACTTGCTGTTACAATATTGCCTGGCCTTTGAATTGATATCGGTCGTATTGCTGACAGCGATTCTTGGTGCCATTATTCTGGCCCGTGGCGGTCGGGAGGGAAAGACATCATGATGATCAGTGCTAATTTAAACACTTATCTGATTATTGCAGCTGTTTTGCTGGTCATCGGACTATACGGCATGGTGCAACACCGGTCGTTGATCGGCATGCTGATATCGAGTGAATTTATCCTCAATGGAGCTGCTTTAAACTTTATGGCTTTTAATCGCTTTGTTGCACCTAATCCCGCTGTCGGACAGATCTATGCTCTTTTTATCATGGGAATTGCTGCAGCAGAAGCAGCGATAGTGGTCAGTATTATCATCGCGGTGTACCGTAAGTACCAAGGTGAAGATCCTGAAGAGCTTCAGGATATGAAACTGTAATTTTGTTCCTCTGACGTTTTTGTAGTTGGTAACGGCAGCCATATGGCTCTGCTAGCACGACACACCACTTGAGAAAGAACATGCAATGAACACAATTATCACCAGCAAAATCATTATAACTATGTTGATCCCGATGATCACGGCACTACTCGTCATGATTACGGGGAAAAAAGAGAACCTGCGCGATGGTATATCGGTTGTTGGTGCCATTTTGACCTTCGCCTCGGTACTGAGTTTTCTTCCAGTTATTCAGGGTGGAGATCAGCTGCAGTATACTCTGTTTCAGCTCTATCCCGGGGTAACGGTCAAGCTGAATCTGGATCCGCTCGGGGTGATTTTCGCCATGGTGGCATCTTTTCTGTGGATTGTAGCCGCTCTTTACTGCGTCGGCTATATGCGCGGACTTAATGAACATGCCCAGACCCGTTTTTATGTCTGTTATGCTGTTTCGGTTGGCGCTGCGATGGGAGCTGCATTTGCTGGCAACCTGTTCACTCTGTATCTGTTCTACGAGATGGTTTCCATTTTCACCTATCCTCTGGTTATGCACCATCAGGACAAGGAGGGCTATTGGGGCTCTAAAAAATATATTGTTTATTTGATGTTTACATCCAAGGCGTTCCTGTTGCCAGCAATGATCATTATTTATGTCCTCTGCGGAACTCTTGATTTTAACTCCGCCAGTATTGCTACTGGAATTTTCCCGGCTGAGGCTGATCGCTTAGTTGTTGGGATTGCTTACCTGCTTTGTTTCTTCGGTTTTGCAAAGGCGGGTGTTATGCCTTTCCACAACTGGTTGCCCGACGCAATGGTTGCACCAACTCCGGTCAGTGCCTTGCTCCACGCTGTTGTTGTTGTCAAGGTTGGTGTCTTCTCTATCAGTCGTGTCATGCTATCTATCTTTGGCACCGACATGCTGGCTGAAACTGGGCTCGGGTTAATGACCGCATATTTTGTCTCATTTACGATCCTGACCGCATCGGTGATTGCTCTTACCAAAGACAATCTCAAGGCACGCCTCGCTTATTCAACTGTCAGCCAGTTATCTTATATTATTCTCGGTGTTGCGATGCTGACCCCGAATTCTATTACCGGTGGTCTGGTTCATATTGCCAACCACGCATTTGCCAAAATCACCCTGTTTTTTGCCGCGGGTTGTATTTTTGTCGCCAGTGGGAAAAAGAATATCTCTGAGATGGGGGGACTTGGCAAGCGAATGCCGTGGACCATGGTGGCTTTTGGACTTGCTTCGCTGGGGATGATTGGTGTCCCTCCGGTGGGTGGCTTTGTGACCAAATGGTATCTCGCTCTGGGAACAATTGATCTTCATAACTGGATTTTACTGACTGTTCTCCTGGTGAGTAGTTTGCTCAATGCCGGTTACTTTGTCCCGGTCGTTCTTAAGGCCTTTTTCGGCAAACCACTCCCTGCCGATGAGGGATTGACCAGTAGCCTGGAGGGGAAACCTCTGATTATGTTTATGGTTGTTCCACTGGTTATAACTGGAGCGATCTCGGTGTTGATTGGTGTTTATCCCACCCTGTTCCTGGACCTCATTAACCTTATGGTGAAGTCATGATTGTAAATTTTCTAACTTACTTGCGGGAAAGACCAACTCTGTTGAAGTGGTCGTTTCTGGCCTATTTAGCGTGTGCTCTGGTTTTTGATTTCTTTGCCGACCGTCATCATGCGCACTTCTGGGGTGACCATCTGGTGGGTTTCTGGGCGGTATTCGGGTTGGTAGGGTGTCTGGCAATGATTGTTTTCTGTAAAGGGCTGTCGCACGTATGGCTGGAGAGGGACAAGGATCATTATGACAAGTAGTATTTTCATGCATCCAGCCACCATGTTCATCATTGGTGCGCTGCTCCTGCCCTTAGCCAAAAAGTTCAAGGTCCAGAAAATCTGGCTGGTACTGATACCGCTGGTGGCCTTTATTCAAATCCAGTATTTACCGGAATCATTTGGTAAAGTTGAGTGGCTGGGCTTTGAGTTGCAGTTTGGTCGGGTTGACAAACTGACGATGGTCTTTTTACACGTTTTCACCTTGATGGCGTTGATTGGCAGTATTTTCGGTCTTCATGTCAAAGAGAGTGGTCAGCACATAGCGGCGTGGCTGTATGTTGCAGGTTCTCTGGGAACCACTCTTGCCGGTGACTATCTTACGGTGTTTATTTTCTGGGAACTGATGGCATTTGCTTCAGTTTTCCTGATCTGGTATCGAAAGCGGAAAAAGTCTATCGATGCTGGCTACCGCTACCTGCTGGTGCATACCTTCGGTGGTCTGATATTGCTGGGCGGAATCTTCCTACGCTATCAGAATGTTGGTGATCTCACCTTTGAGTTGATCTCGGTCGATCACGCAACCCTTGCCGATTATCTGATTATGATTGGCTTTATGCTCAATGCGGCGGTGCCACCCATTCATGCCTGGCTGCCGGATGCTTATCCTGAAGCAACGGTCACCGGCGCAGTCTTCATGTGCGCCTTTACGACCAAAACCGCTGTTTATGTTCTTGCGCGAGGTTTTGCCGGGTTTCAAGTTCTGGCAATCATGGGGGCGATCATGACCCTGTATGGGGTCGCTTACGCGGTTATTGAAAACGATGCGCGGCGGATACTGGCGTACCATATCGTCAGTCAGGTCGGCTACATGGTCTGTGCTGTCGGGATTGGTACCGAGATGGCAATTAACGGTGCCAGCGCTCATGCCTATGCCCACATTCTCTATAAAGCGCTGCTGTTCATGGGGATTGGCAGTGTTCTGGAGATGACGGGACGCTCCAAACTCACTGAGTTGGGTGGCCTCTATAAATATATGCCGTACACCATGATATTTACCGTTATTGGTGGCATTGCAATCTCCGGCTTCCCGCTGACCAGTGGTTTTATCAGTAAGTCAATGATTATTGCTGCCGCTGGAAATAACCACCAGCTCATCATTATGGGTATGTTGCTACTGGCAGCAGTTGGTACCTTCTTGTCGGTTGGAATTAAATTGCCGTATTATGTTTTCTTTGGACCCAAAGATAGTGGTCTTAAACCCAATGAAGCTCCCTGGAATATGCAACTTGCCATGGGTATGGCTGCTTTTATGTGTTTTTTCCTCGGTTTCTACCCCGACTATCTTTATGACATGTTGCCCTATGCGGTGAACTATCATCCCTACACCAGTTACCATTTGACCGAAACGTTCCACATTCTTGGTTTCACTGGTCTTGGTTTCTACCTGATGGTCAAGTATCTCAAGCCTCACGATGTTTCTAACCTTGATCTTGACTGGTTCTACCGTCGCGGTGCTGTTTGGTTCATGTGGGTCGCGCGCAAACCGGTTAGTGCCACCAACGAATGGGTCAGCAATATTTATCAAAGTGTTGGTCTGCGCCTCACCATGGCGCTGGCTCGTGCCCTGTCCTGGTTTGACTGGGAAGGGATCGACTGGGCTCTTGATGGCAGTGCCCGTGGTGTTGTTAAGGGTGGGGAGCAGGTACGACAGTTTCAGACCGGGAAGTTGCAGCAATATATTGGTGCTGCAGTGGCTCTGTTGTTCATTGTGCTTATCGTTGTGGTTCTGGTCTGACCCTGGCTGTTAATTAGCAGGCAGGTAATTACTCTTAGAAGTAGGAAGTCATGGAAAACTATCTGATTCTGAATACATTGAATTTTCCGATATTATCGTTGCTGTTGATAGTGCCGGTGGTCGGTGCCATTGTGGCCATGTTCTTACGTGGTGATACGGTGCTTAAAATCTGGGGTCTGGCAGTCACTCTGGCCACGGCACTGGTCTCACTGCCGTTGTGGACTCGTTTTGATCAAAGCACAGCGAAGTATCAGTTTGTTGAATTACGTCACTGGTTTCCTGCTTTGGATCTTGATTATGTCGTCGGGATCGACGGGATCAGCGTCCTTCTGGTGCTCCTCACAACTTTTGTGATGCCCCTGTGTATTCTCTGTTCATGGACTTACATCAAAACCCGCTGGAAAGAGTTTGTCATCGTCACCTTGCTGATGGAAACGGCTATGCTCGGAGTTTTTATCAGTTTAAATACGGTGCTGTTCTGGATTTTCTGGGAGGGAATGTTGGTCCCCATGTACCTGATTATTGCTATCTGGGGCGGGGCACGTAAAGACTACGCATCGATCAAGTTTTTTCTCTATACTTTTACTGGCAGTATCTTTCTGCTGGTTGCAATCGTGGCGATGTATATCAAGACTGGAACCTTCTTTATCCCTGATTTGATGGCTTACAGTTTCAGCTTTTCGTTTCAAGTATGGATATTCCTGGCTTGTGCCCTTGGGTTTGCTATCAAAATGCCAATGTTTCCTTTCCACACCTGGTTGCCTGCAGCTCACGTTGAGGCACCGGTTGCAGGATCGGTTATCCTCGCCAGTATTCTGTTGAAAATGGGAGGTTACGGCTTCTTACGCTTCTGTTTGCCGATGGCACCGGCCGCGACTCTATACTTTGTACCGTTGCTTTTGACGATGTCGTTAATCAGTATTGTTGTCGGTGGTTATCTGGCTTTGGGGCAATCGGATATTAAAAAATTGATAGCCTATTCTTCGGTCGGGCATATGGGTTTTGTTACCCTGGGAATTTTTCTCCTCAATGATGCCGGGATCAAAGGCGCGATGCTGCAGATGATCAATCACGGGATTACAACCGGCGCCCTGTTTATCCTGATCGGGATCATTTACGAGCGCACTCACAGTCGTGAGATTGCTGAGAACAGTAAGCTGGGGATGTTCATGCCGATCTATGTCACATTTTTGGGCATATTCTCGCTGTCATCTTTGGCTTTCCCGGGAACCAACAGTTTTGTCAGTGAATTCCTGGTTCTTTTTGGTGCTTTTGATAAGTATCCGCTGGTTGGTGCTGTTTCGATCCTCGGGGCAATTCTTGCTGCAGCGTACATGTTGCGCTTGATGCAAAAAATGGTCTGGGATGATTCCGATGGTCATGTGCCTCATGGAGAGCATGCGGAAGAGCGCAAGCGGATTCTGTTCGATTGTAATTATCGGGAAGTCGCTCAACTGGCGTTCTTAACTATCTTTGTTTTCTGGATTGGTCTCCATCCAACGCCATTGCTTGACGTGATGGATTCCAGCGTCACTCACTTGATTCATCAGATTGATGCTGGTGCTCTACCTGAAGCGGTACATCATGGTGAGAGCCATGCCTTGCTCGAAAATGCGGGCACTTGGATCAAGAACCTCTTTTAACTCAAGAATCGGATCAACTTATGTTAAACACGGTTTTTATACCAGAAATTGCCCTGATGTTAATGGCCCTGGTTTTGTTTTTTATGACCTTGGGTAAATTTCGTACTGGTACTGTTCAGGCAGTTAGTCTGGTGCTGGCTGCGATTACTCTGGTTATTACCTTTGCCAGTCTTGATACTCAGGGGCTCATGTTTTATGGCGTCTATCAGATTGATGCCCTGTCGCAGTTATTCAAAGTAGTGATTGTCTTCGGTCTGTTCCTGGTTTTCTTCCTGGGTCGTGGTTTGGTTGGAATTGAAGAGAATTTACACACAGAATACAATATGTTTCTGACAATAAGTGCCTTGGGTTTGATGTTTTTGAGTAGCTCAGTCGAACTATTGACCATATTGCTCAGTCTCGAGATCTCATCTTATGCATTGTATGTCGTTATTCCATTTCGGCGCAGTCAGGGCAGGTTGCATGTTGAAGCCGGTATTAAATACATTCTCTTTGGCGCAGCATCAACCGGGCTGACTCTCTATGGAATGAGTTACATCTTTGGTCTGGCGCACACAACCTACCTGTCAGAACTGACTGAGAAGTTACCGGGTCTGGTCGCAACACAACCTTTGGCTGTCGTAGCAATCGTTTTAGTTATGGTCGCTTTTTTCTACAAATTGGCACTGTTCCCCATGCACTTCTGGGCTCCCGACGTCTATCAGGGTGCCGCTAATGAGACAACCAGCTTTGTTGCAACCCTCCCCAAGGTTGGTGCGGTGCTGTTGTTGCTGCGGTTTGTCGCAGTTGCCGGGGTGGATATCTCGCAAGTGACCTGGGTTCTGGCATCCATTGCAGTATTATCGATGGTTTTTGGTAACTTCAGTGCCTTGGTGCAAACTGACCTGAAGCGTTTACTTGCTTATTCAAGTATTGCTCATGCCGGCTATGTGATGATTGGTATTTTGACTGCTGACGCGATGGGGATGGCAGCAGCGGTATTCTATGTTGTTGGTTATCTGTTGATGAACCTTGGTGCCTTCTATGTCATCTACAACATCTCTCCTAAAGGGGAGAATGTTACCTTTGATGATCTTAAAGGGCTGTCACGGCGTTCTCCGTTGTTGGCATTGACGCTGTTAGTGTCAGTTTTCGGCATGGCGGGGATCCCACCGACCATCGGTTTCATTGGTAAGTTCATGATCTTTACCGGAGCTCTGCATAAGGGTTTCTATGCCCTGGTTGTTATTGCTGTGATGAATGCTGCGGTTGCTGCTTTTTACTACCTGAAAATGGCAAGAGCCGCCTACTGTGCTGCGGACGATGAGCAAGAAGCGATTATCCTCCCCTTCAGTGCAAAACTTATGGGAACGTTTTTCATCCTTGCAATTATTTTGATTGGTTCGTTGCCGCAAAGCCTTCTCGCCGCGGCCAAAAATGCTGTTGCAACTCTGCTTTAAAGCGACCCACTGAAAATATTGGATTTGAAGAGGGCTCACCTTCAGCGGGGTGAGCCTTCTCAGTCTCTACTCTAGGAGGCTGTCGGACACTCCATGTACTGGCTGCAAATCCGTTTGTTTGGCTCATTTTTCAGCTCATTTTTGCCCCATAGCTATGGCTATGAGCCTACAAACGAGCTAAAAACTGTTCTCAAACCTCCGAATTTTCGCTTCAGTCCATATAGTCCGACAGCCTCCTAGTATTTGTTGTTTTCAACCGGCGCTCTTTTTTATTTGTCACTGTTGCGGTTTTATCTTTTCAACTGCTGCTACCAAAATCAGCAGGTTTGATTTTTCTTGACAGCATATTTACCAACCATATATAGTGCCCCGTTGCAGCGCAATATCTGTGACTGCGGTTTTTGCTCTATTTTATAGGAGATGTCAACAATGTATGCGGTGATCAAGACCGGAGGCAAACAGTACAAAGTTTCCGAAGGCGACCTGTTGAAGGTCGAAATGCTTGACGGTGCAGTGGGTGATACCATTGAACTCGATCAAGTCCTCATGGTCGGTGGCGCAGAGGTTAAACTCGGAACACCTCTCGTACCAGGTGCTAAAGTTAAAGCACAGATCG
>JAGGWI010000215.1 GCA_021157505.1 Desulfuromusa sp.
AAAGTTGTTGTGACCGGGATGGGAAAGTCCGGATTAATTTGCCAGAAAATTGCGGCAACCTTGGCTTCAACTGGAACCCCGACTTTTTTTCTCCACCCCGCTGAAGGGATCCATGGTGACCTCGGGATGTTGTCGAGAGGGGATACTGTTATTGCTGTTTCCTACTCCGGTGAAACTGAAGAGGTTAATCGAATTCTACCGGTGATCAAGCGGATGGGATTACCGCTGATTGCAATGTCCGGCAACGCACAGAGCACCCTGGGGATCGCCGGAGATGTCCATCTTGATATCAGTGTTGCTGAAGAGGCCTGCCCCTTAGGATTGGCTCCAACCGCCAGTACCACGGCAACATTGGCTATGGGTGATGCCCTTGCAGTTGCTCTCCTGGATGCCCGTGGTTTCAAGGAGGAGGATTTTGCCCTTTTCCATCCTGGCGGCACCCTCGGGAAAAGGCTGCTGCTACGAGTTGAAGACTTGATGCACGTTGGTGACGAGATTCCACTGGTGACACTGGAGACCCTGTTGCGCGATGCCCTGTTTGAGATTACCAGCAAAAAATTAGGAGTCACCGGTATTGTTGATACTCAGGGGGTTCTGGTGGGAGTTTTTACTGACGGTGATCTGCGCCGGATTATGCAACTGGGTCTGGAGTGTTTGCAGCAACCGATCCAGCAGGTGATGGTCACTGAGCCGAAGCGGATTTTACGGAAAAATCTCGCCGCGAAGGCACTGCAAATCATGGAAGCGCATTCGATCACCTCACTGTTTGTTTTTGCTGATGACCAGGGAGAGACCCCGGTCGGTATTGTCCATCTGCATGATTTGCTTAAATCCGGGGTGGTTTAATGGAGAAGCAACTGGCTAAAATCAAACTACTGTTGCTCGATGTCGATGGGGTCCTGACCGATGGTCGGATCATCTATGATAATCACGGAAATGAGTTGAAAGCGTTTGATGTCAAGGATGGACATGGACTGAAAATGTTGCAACGAACCGGGATCAAGGTTGGTATTATTACCGGCCGTTCATCCGCTGTCGTCACCCGTCGGGCTCGGGAGCTGGGAATCGAAATTCTTTACCAGGGAGCTTTGCGCAAGTTGGAACCTTATCTGGAGATTCTTTCTGCAGAGGGGCTGATAGATGAGCAGGTCGCCTATATCGGTGATGATCTTGTCGATCTGCCAATTTTGCACCGGGTCGGATTCAGTGCAACTGTTGCAGATGCTGTTGCCGATGTTTTTCCTTATGTCGATTATATCGCAACGCATCCCGGTGGCTGTGGTGCAGTCAGGGAAATTTGTGATCTGTTGTTACGAGCTTCAGGTCAGTGGGATAAATTAACAAAAAAATATTTTGACCCTGGTTTCATGACGGACTGATGTTTAATTTTCGGCGCTTGCTAGCTCTTCTTATTTTGATTTCCAGTGTCGTTTTAACGACAGTTATTTATCGTCACCTGCAGCAGCAGAGCCCGAAAGAGCTCCTTAGCATGTTGCCGGAAAACATTGATCTTGCACTTTCAGACCTCCATTATACCCAAAGTGAAGACGGTCGACGGCGCTGGACTCTCGATGCCGATACTGCAGAATACGAGCGCGATAGCGGTCTGGCAAAACTCACGGCAGTCAGGCTGCTGTTTTATGAAGCAGGACAATTTGGTGATATCAGCTTGCAGGCGGAGCAGGGACAATTAGCGCAGGAGACACGTCAGGTTGACGTTTGGGGGAATGTCATAATAGTCACTGATCGCGGCGAGAAACTTTTTACCGAGCGGTTACATTATGATGATCAGATTCGTCAGTTGAGCACTGAAGAGCCAGTCCGGTTTCTTTCTCCCGATCTGGAATTGACCGGTACCGGGCTACAGATCGATATCGATCAGGGTCGCATGCTGGTGAAGGATAAGGTGCGGGTGTTGTTGTATCCGGCAGTCGAGGAGAAGAAATAAATGATGGCTAGATGGTTCCTGTTGATAGTGCTTGGTACTTTATGCTGTTGTATCCCGGCTACCTTTGCGGACGAGGTTGAGCCGGAACTGGATCGAAATCAGCCGATTGAAATCACGGCACGACAATTGGAAGTATTGCAACTACAGCGGCAATCTATTTTTACCGGGGATGTGGTCGTAAAGCGAGGGGAGATGACTCTCAATGCGGAGAAACTGATTATCTATCTGCAGCAGAGTGGAGATGAGGTTGATCGCCTGGAAGCAATTGGGAAGGTGCGCGTTGTTGAACTTGACCGGACTGCCACTGCAGAGAAGGCCATTTTTCATCAACAGGAAGAGGTCCTGGTTTTAACCGGTAATGCCGTGGTTGTCGATGGGTTGAATACAATTTCAGGAGATGAAATGACCCTTTTTATGAAAGAAGACAGGATTGTGATTAAAGGTTCTGAAAAAAATCGGGTTAAGGCGGTTATTGTTCCTGCAGAGAAAAAGGAAAAACCGTGAGTAGAGTTCTTAAAGCCACCGATTTGTATAAAACCTATGTCGGGCGTGAGGTTGTCTCCGGGGTCAATCTGGAAGTTCACTCCGGGCAAGTCATTGGTCTGCTGGGCCCCAATGGTGCCGGTAAAACAACCAGTTTTTATATGGTGGTCGGGTTGGCAACGCCGGATAAGGGGAGAGTTTTTCTGGACGATCGGGATATCACTGATCTGCCCATGTATCGGCGTGCGCGTCTCGGGATCTCTTATCTGCCACAGGAAGCTTCGGTCTTTCGCAAGTTGACAGTGGCGGACAATTTACTGGCAATTATTGAAACTCTGAAACTGACCAAAGGGGAGCAGCAACAGCGGCTGAAAAAGTTGCTGGATGACTTGAATATTGGTCATATCGCTGATTCGAAGGGATATGCCCTCTCCGGGGGAGAGCGTCGTCGGGTTGAAATTGCCAGATCACTGGTGCTGGATCCGGCTTTTTTGCTGCTGGATGAGCCCTTTGCCGGAATCGATCCGATTGCAGTGATCGATATTCAGACGATTATTTCCCAGCTTAAAGAGCGCGGAATTGGTATTCTTATTTCTGATCATAATGTTCGCGAAACCCTCGGGGTCTGTGACCGTGCTTATATCTTGAATCAGGGGAAAATGCTTGAATTTGGAACTCCTGAGGAGATTTCTGCAAGTCCTGTCGCGCGGGAAATTTACTTAGGGGAAAAGTTCAGACTCTAATTGATTATCAGGGCAGACAGTGTCTGCCACATAGTTTCAAAATTGTAGATATGTTTGGCAGCTACTCTGCCTTGGGAAAAATAACTTTATGGCTCTTGAACTTCGACTACAGCTAAAACTCAGTCAACAACTGGTGATGACACCCCAACTGCAGCAGGCAATCAAATTATTGCAGTTGTCGCGGATGGAACTGGTTGATGTTGTGACTGAAGAATTGGCCGAGAATCCACTGCTTGAAGAGGGGGTCGAGACAAAAGAGGAGCATGAAGAGGGGGTCGCTAACCTTGAGGGGGAAGCGGTCACTTTGACGGATGCTGCTCCCGAACGGGAAGTCAAAGCTGAATCCGAGGGAATGAACGATATCGACTGGCAGACCTATCTTGAAGGCTACAGTCTCAACAGCAGTGATACTCGCAATAGCTATGAAAGTCCTGAGGATCGGCCTTCTTACGAAAGCTTGTTGACTCGTCAGGAGAGCCTGAAGGATCACCTGATGTGGCAGCTTAGTCTTTCTTCATTCACAGTTGCTGAACGCCTGGCTGCCGCTGAAATTATCGGTAATCTGGATGATATCGGTTACCTTCGTGCGAGTTTGGAAGAGATGGCGGAAACTTCAGAAACTGATCTGGAGGTGTTTGAGTCCGCTCTTAAACGGGTGCAGCAGTTTGACCCGGCAGGGGTCGCTGGTCAAAACCTTCGGGAATGTCTCCTGTTGCAACTGGATCGACTGGCACTATCAGATTCTTTGGCTGCCACCATTTTACGTGATTTTATTGTTGAACTTGAAGGGCGTAAATATCAAGTGATCGCTAAAGCACTCAAAGTTTCTCTGGATGAGGTGCTGAATGCTGCAAAAATGATCTCCAGTCTCGACCCACGACCCGGAAGAGCTTACAATGAGGAGGATGTTCACTACATCTCTCCAGATATTTTTGTCCATAAGGTCGGTGATGAATATGTTGTGACACAGAATGATGATGGTCTGCCGAATCTACGGATCAACTCTTTTTACCGCAATGCATTAACTGATTCAAAATCTGTTGATAAGAAAGCCGGGGAGTATATTCAGGAGAAAATGCGCAGTGCGGTCTGGCTGATCAAGAGTATCCATCAACGTCAGCGCACCATTTATAAGGTCACCAAAAGTATTGTCAAATTTCAGCGGAAATTTTTCGATCATGGAATTGAGTACCTGAAGCCTCTCGTCCTTCGTGATGTTGCTGATGATATTGAGATGCATGAATCAACGGTCAGTCGAGTGACAACGAACAAATATGTGCAGACGCCACAGGGGTTGTTTGAACTGAAGTATTTCTTTAACAGTGGGATCAGTACCGCTGATGGCGACGCAATAGCCTCGGAGAGTGTCAAGAGTCGTATCAAAGAGATTATCGCTGTAGAAAATCCAAAAAAACCATATTCGGATCAGAAGATTGTTGCTCTTCTGGAGGGACAGGACATTAATATTGCTCGCCGTACTGTCACCAAGTATCGGGAGATGCTTGGTCTTGGCTCGTCAACAGAGCGAAAAAGGTTATTTTGATGTGCTGTATAGCTGTTTTTACCCCTGAAAAACAGCTATGTTTGACTTTTCCGTGGCGAACAGATGCCTTGGGGATGATTCTGCGTTATAGTTAGATTAATCCAGATTCCATGCCGGAGTCTGTTGAAGCAAGGAGGCTGCCCTATGCAAATTGCCGTAACCTTCCGTCACATGGAGAGCAGTGACGCCCTTCGCAGTTATGTGGAAGAGAAACTTGCCCGGGTTAAAAAGTACATCGAAGAGCCAATTGATGCCCAGGTCGTTTTGTCGGTGCAGAAAAAAATAAATCATCGAGCCGAGGTGGTCATGGTTGCCAAAGGGTTGACCATGAAGAGTTCCGAGAGTAAGGAAGATATGTACGCTGCTATCGATTTAATGGTAGATAAAATCGAGCGGCAACTGAAGCGTTATAAGGATAAGCTGAAGCGGCATAAAGGGGATAGTGGAATTCAACGGCGGTTGGAAAAGACTATTTATGCGGCATCAAGTGTTGATGATGGAAGTGACAGTCCTGAAATTATCCGCAGCCACTCATTTTTTGTCAAACCGATGTCGGTGGAAGAGGCGGTTATGCAGATGGATCTTCTGGATAAAGAATTTCTGGCTTTTACCGATGACAACTCTGAAGAAATGCATGTCGTCTATCGGCGCAAAGACGGAAATTATGGTTTGATCGTTCCCCAGAGGAGTTAATGTATATTGCGGTGGGTCTTTTTCTTGAGATGAGATCAAGACCCATATTTTTCTATTTCTGACCTGATAAGATTGTGATTATGAAAATATCTGAACTATTGGATTCAAGGGCGATTGTTGCCGATTTAAAAGCTAAAGATAAACCTAAAGCCCTGATTGAACTGACCGACTCATTGATCTCCTGTGAGCCCTCTTTGAGCCGGGATGATGTTATTGCTGTTCTGCAAGAGCGAGAGAGGCTTGGCAGCACCGGAATCGGTGATGGTGTAGCAATTCCTCACGGTAAATTAGCGGGAATTCCCGAGCTGAAACTGGTTTTTGGGCGGAGTCATTCGGGAGTTGATTTTGAATCAATGGATGGACAACCAGCACATCTGTTCTTCTTGCTGATTGCTCCTGAGGAATCAGTCGGTGTCCACCTGAAGACTCTGGCTAGAATTTCCAAATTATTGAAAGATGTTGCGGTTAGAAAAAAACTGATGGAAGCTCCTGACCAGCAAGCTATTTACCAGGTTATTCTCGACCAGGAGGAGCAAGTTTGATTTTAAAAAGTCTCTTACTGGTTCTGTGACCGATCAGGTTCTGAAACTATGCCAAAACTTACCATTCAGGAAATGCTTGATGAAAAGGAGTCTGGGCTTGATCTGGAGCTGTTGTCCGGTGCCGGGGGGTTAGCCAACACAATTTCTGTTCCAAGAATTCAGAAACCCGGACTTGCTCTGGCCGGTTATACCGACAGTCTGCACCCCGATCGAGTGCAAATAATTGGCTCCACTGAACTGAGTTTTCTGACCACCATGCCCAGGGCTGAAGCTGTTGAAAAAGTTCGTGGCCTCTGCCGTCAGAACCTTTCTTGCTTGATCATTACTAAAAATCAGGAAGCCCCGGATTATCTCATTGAATTTACTGAGGCTGGCAATACACCACTCCTTAGAACTAAACATCTCAGTTCTAATTTTATCGCCCTCCTGACCCGTTTTTTAGAAGAACGTCTGTTGCCAACATCAACCCTGCACGGAGTGCTGGTGGATATTCTTGGTGTCGGTGTCCTGATTCAGGGTAAAAGCGGAGTCGGGAAAAGTGAGTGTGCCCTTGAGTTGATTCTGCGTGGTTATCGTCTGGTTGCTGATGATATTATCAAGGTACGATTTAAGCTCCCTGCGGTCATTTTTGGTGAAGGAATGGACCTGCTTCACTATCATATGGAAATCCGGGGGCTGGGTATTCTTAATATCAAGCATCTCTTTGGTGTTGCTGCCATTCGGGAACGGAAAAAGATCGATCTGGTCGTTGAGTTAGTCAAGTGGGAAGATGATAAAGAATATGATCGTCTCGGTTTAGAAAAACAGACATTCAATATCCATGGGGTTGATCTGCCATTTGCACAGATACCGGTTGCTCCAGGGCGGAATATTGGTACCATCGTTGAGGTTGCGGCACGCAATCAGCTATTGAAAGAGATGGGTTATCACAGTGCCCGTGAATTTCAGGAAATGCTGGAAAAACGTATGGCTGAAGCGGCACATTTGCACTCACATAATATTATTGGGGATGATTTGGAATGAGCCGACGGTTACTGGTTATTACCGGGCTGTCTGGTTCCGGGAAAAGTACTGCTGCCAGGGTTCTGGAGGATCAGGGTTTTTTCGTGGTTGATAACCTGCCCCTGGTGATGTTGCCAGACTTTATGCAACGGGCTCGGGAGGGATTGAATACAAATGCTGGTGTTGCAGTTGTTATTGACGTCCGTAATCGTGGTTTTCTGAGTGACCACGATAAGACCTTTGTGCAATTAAAAGAGGCTGGTTATCAGCTAGAGATTCTTTTTTTTGAAGCGGCAGATGCGGTGTTACAGCGACGTTACTCTGAGACGCGCCGCCGGCATCCGCTCGCAACCGTTGAAACTCTTCAGTCCGGGATAGAAAAGGAACGCCAGCAACTGCATCAGCTGCGCAACAGTGCGACAAAGATTATCGATAGCAGCAACTTGAATTCACGGCAGCTACGTGATCTGATGCTTGATTTTCTGGGTGAAAAGAATAGCTCATCGCTGATTGTCAATCTGGAGTCATTCGGTTACCGTTACGGTCTCCCGCCAGCTGCTGATTTGGTGTTCGATGTCCGTTTTTTGCCCAATCCCCATTATATTGATAATCTACGACCGCTGACTGGGTTGGATCCAAAGTTGCGTGAATATGTTCTCTCGCAACAGGCCTGCCGTGATTTTTGCCAGCATCTTGATCATCTCCTCGGTTTTCTGTTGCCCCATTATCGAGCTGAGGGGAAAAGTTACCTGACCGTTGCTATTGGTTGCACCGGAGGGAGGCACCGGAGTGTTTCCATTGTTGAAAACCTGTCCAGCAATTTTCCCGATTCAAGTGTTATTTTACGGGTTAACCATCGAGATATTGACAAGGGTTAGTCGATGATTGGTATTGTGGTTGTGACTCATGCTGGTTTGGCCGATGAATTGCTCCAGGCCGCTGAACTGATACTGGGTCCACTCAAAGGGGTTGAGGCGGTCAGTATCGATCGTGAGATGTCGCTTGAGGTGGCTAAAAAGAGATTACATCAAGCTGTGGTCCTGGTAGGAAAAGATGGTGATGGGACAATTATTTTGACCGACCTGTTCGGTGGTACACCGACCAATATCAGTGCTGAATTTCTCCAGGAGGGGGTGGTTGAGATCCTCACCGGGGTCAATTTGCCAATGTTGATCAAAGGGGCTGGTGCTCGTATCAATCAAGATCTGGACGGGCTGGCTACACTGCTCAAGGATTATGCTAAAAATGCAATTATCCGTCCTTCCGATCTGCTGCGTTCTGCGCGGTAGAATATTTGTTGGAGAATTATGGCTCTTGTTCTTGCTCGCATAGATAACCGCTTGATTCATGGCCAGGTTTTAGAGGCTTGGGTCCCTTTTGTCCGGGCTGATTGTATTGTTGTCGCCAATGATGAAATCGCCGGGAATCCATTGCAGAAGATGATGATGCAGGCCTCAGTCCCCAGTCGGATGCAGGTTGAAATCGGGACTATTGCAGAGGCGACCCTCCTGTTTAATTCAACTCAGCTCAACCGGCGGAGAATTCTTCTACTCTTTGGGACAACTGCCGATGCTGTTCGTGCCTATCAAGGGGGTTTGATCTATAACCGGTTGAATCTTGGTAATTTACAGGCGTACAAAGGCAAGGCTCGGTTTAGCTGTACCTTATTTCTGGATCCGGCTGACCTGGATAATCTGGCATTGCTTGATCAGGCTGGAGTCAAGATTACCGCCCGCTGTATTCCTGCTGATGGTGAGCGACCCTGGAGAAAATTAATTCCTGTTTTGAAGGGGGGAGGTTAATGGTTCTCAGTCTGTTTCTGGGATCTCTGGTCTCTTTGATCTGTGGGCTGGATCGTGTTGCGATTCTGCAGATCATGATTTCGAGGCCGATTGTTGCAGCTCCTCTTGCTGCCCTGGTTCTTGGTGAGCCCTTGATTGGTTTGCAGATCGGGGTGATGGTCGAGTTGCTCTGGTTGGCCAGATTACCCGTTGGTGCAGCGGTTCCACCTGACGATACTCAAGTGTCAATCGCCGCCAGTGTGCTGGCAGTTATCCTGGGACAGACCTTGAATGCTTCGGGGGGAGAGTTGTTGTTGCTTTGTTTGTTTGTTGCTATTCCCCTCGGAAAGTTTGGCCAATACTTTGATCAATATGCCAGACAATATAATGTGCGGCTGGTCAAGCGGGTTGATTCTGCTCTAAAAAAAGAATCGTTTTTAGCAGCAGAAGGGTACCATTTGCGCGGGTTGATCAGCTTTTCTCTGTCTTCACTAGCCTCTTATTCAATTATCATCCTTGGAGGTTTGTCAATTATTCCAGTGCTTTGGCCTTATGTGCAACAATCACTGAGTTACTCATCCACGTGGATGCAATTAGCTTTTCCTCTGGTTGGGATTGTCGTCATTTTGGGAACAATTAATGTCAGCCGGGCAATTACTCTGTTTTGTGCCTCCTTTTGTATGGCCTTTTTATTGATGTGGTTGGTGTAGAGATGAAAATTTCGTGGCAGACCCGCCTACATATATGGTTTCGATTGTTACTTTTGCAGGCCAGCTGGAACTTTGAAACACTCCAGGGGCTTGGTTTTTTCTACGCTCTTTTGCCCGGTATGAGGAAACTCTATAGCAAGGAAAAATTACCGGAAGTGAGTCTCAAGTATACGGGTTATTTTAATACTCATGTATATTTTGCCCCTCTGGTTGCCGGAGCAGTTTTAAAGTTGGAAGAGGAGCGAAGCTCTGGAACCACTGCTGCTGAAGTTGAAATTGATGATTTTAAACAAATGGTTGCCGCGCCTTACGCAGCGATTGGAGATGCTTTTTTCTGGGGTGGATTGAGGCCATTGGTAGCAGGAATATCACTGTTTCTGGCGGTAAAAGGGATCCTCTGGGCGCCATTGGTATTTGTCCTGCTTTATAATATTGTCCCCATCTGGTTCAGAACTGCATTTTTTTCTCGTGGTTATCATCAGGGTTTGAAGTCGGTTGAATTTATCCAACGGCATAAATTGCCGGATCTGGCTATTCATACCAAGGAAGCCGCAGTTGTCGTTCTCGGTGGGCTGAGTGCATTTATGGTCTTTTCTCAGTTAACCCAGCATCAATTGCCTGGTTGGCTGGGGATGTTAACTCTCATTCCGATGGTTATGTTGTCTCTGGTAGCGCGGAAAGGGTTCTCAACGCTGTTGCTGGTTATTATAACCGTCAGTAGTATTTTTTTAATCGGATTGTTCTGGGCTGATGTGGTTCACTTGATTGCTTCTTGAGGGGCAAGACTAAATTATGCAAAACCGTAATTTTAAAATAGTAAATCGCCTGGGATTACACGCCAGGGCAGCGGCGCAATTTGTACAGACAGCCAATAAGTTCAGTTCTGAAATCACTCTGCTCAAAGATGATATTGAGGTTAATGGTAAGAGCATCATGGGGATATTGCTGCTTGCTGCACCACAGGGGACTGAACTCGCAGTGGTTGTGGAAGGTCTGGATGAACAGCGGGCGATGGACGTTATCGCAGCGTTGATTGAGGATGGCTTTGGTGAAGATTAAGGTTGCAAAAGATACATATCTGGTTGGCATCGGGGTTTCACCGGGGATCGGTATCGGGGAGGTCAGCCTGGTTGATCCACGACCCCTGGTTGATCAATCTTTAATTGAGGAGGCAGAGGTTGAAGCAGAACTGTTGCGTTTTCAACAGGCTTTAGATCGGGCCCGGGATCAGCTGGAAAAAATCAAACAGGCGGTTTCCAGGCAGCAGCACCTGCGTGAACATCTGTATATTCTTGATACCCATCTGCTTATTCTAGAAGATGAAATGCTGGTGGCGGGGACCGAAAAAGTGATTCGTGCGCGGATGAATGCCGAAGGAGCTTTGACGCAGGTTCTTGGACAGCTCCGGGCATTGTTCGACAATATAGAAGATGAATATCTGCGGGAGAGACGTTCTGATGTTGATGCGGTCGGTGACCGTTTGCTCCGCATATTGACAGGTGCCAGTGAGCGTACTATCGGGAAAATTGGCAGTAAATCACTGGTGGTCGCACATGATCTGTCTCCAGCTGAAACCATGCAGATGGATCGATCCAAGGTTCTCGGTTTTATAACCGACAAAGGGGGGCGAACGTCCCATACGGCGATTCTGGCACGATCATTGGATATCCCGGCAGTTGTTGGTCTGGAATCAGTAACATCAATGGTCTTTGACCGGTTGCCAGTTATTATTGATGGTTCTTCCGGGGTCGTTATTCTCAACCCCTCGGAACAGACTTTTAAAGAGTATCTTGAGCGCAAACAGTCCTATGAATATCTGGAACAAGATCTTGAGCAATTTCGCGAGCTTTCGGCTGTTACTACGGATCAGGTGCATATTGCTTTGCGCGGTAATCTGGAAATAGCCAGTGATGTGGAGCAGGCCAAGAGGCATGCTGCGGAAGGTATTGGACTTTACCGAACCGAATTTCTCTATCTTGGTCGAAGTGAGCCGCCCGATGAGGAGGAACAGTACCAGTCCTATTGTGAAATTCTCCGCCAGATGGAGGGTGAACCGGTCACAATAAGGACTCTTGATATCGGTGGCGATAAGTTTGTCCCTGAATTGAATCTGGAGGATGAGGCCAACCCGGCAATGGGGTTGCGAGCGATCCGCTTTTCCCTGCATGAGGAGCGCTTGTTTAAAATCCAGCTACGGGCAATATTGCGAGCTTCAAGTTGTGGTGAAGTACGGATTCTCTTTCCGATGATCAGTGGTGTGGCTGAGATTAGAGCCTGCAAGCAAATTCTTGGTGAGATTCAGGCTCAGCTGGATCGGGAGGGGATCGTTTATGATCCTGACCTTGCTATCGGGATCATGATTGAAACCCCGTCAGCAGTTATGATTGCCCCTTTGTTGGCGCAGGAGGTTGACTTTTTCTCTGTTGGTACCAATGATCTGATACAATACTTTCTTGCTGTTGATCGGGGGAACGAACATGTTGCTTATCTCTACGATCCCATGCATCCAGCGATTTTACGTGCGTTAAAAGCGACTTGTGACGCAGCAAATAGTGCTGGTATCGGGGTTTGTATCTGCGGTGAAGTCGCTGGTGAACCGCTTTATACCTTTGTATTGGCGGGTCTCGGATTTCATGAGCTGTCGATGAATCCTGCCTGTATTTCAAGAGTAAAGCGGGTTCTGCGGCAGATTTCCAAACAAGAGGGTGAACTTCTGGTGGCTAAATTATTGTTGCTGTCAACCAGTAAAGAGGTTTCTACTGCCATTGAGCAGGAGATGCGCGGCCGGTTGCCAGATATTTTTGCGCAACCATTAATATAAATCACATCTAACGATAAAATTAAAGATGCAGGAAAGGACAAACATAAATGTCGATGACCGATTTTCTATTTACATCAGAATCAGTGGGAGAAGGACATCCCGACAAAGTTGCTGATCAGATTTCTGATGCTGTGCTTGACGCTATTCTGGAACAGGATCCAAAAGCCCGGGTTGCCTGTGAGACACTGGTTACTACGGGTATGGCAATTATTGCCGGAGAGATTACCACCACGGCCTATGCTGATTTGCCAGCGATTGTCAGACAAACCATCAAAGAGATTGGCTATAATGATTCAGCCATCGGATTTGATTATAAAACCTGTGCGGTTATAACTTCGATTGGTCAACAATCCCCCGATATCTCGCAAGGGGTGAGTGAAGGCGAGGGGCTGTTTACAGAACAGGGTGCGGGGGACCAGGGTTTAATGTTCGGTTTTGCCTGCAATGAAACTCCTGAGCTGATGCCGATGCCGATTACTCTTGCCCATAGACTCACCCAAAAGCTTGCTACTGTGCGCAAGCAAGGGACACTTAACTTCCTCCGTCCGGATAGTAAATCGCAGGTGTCAATTCAGTATATTGATGACAAACCGACCCGGATTGATACCGTTGTTATTTCGACCCAGCATAATCCTGAGGTTCTCTATGATGATTTGCAGGAAGCTATTATTGAAGAGGTGATCAAGCCGATTCTTCCACCTGATCTGCTTGATGGTGAAACCCGCTATCTGATCAATCCAACCGGTCGTTTTGTTGTTGGTGGACCAATGGGGGATTGTGGCTTGACCGGGCGGAAAATCATTGTCGATACCTACGGTGGGCATGGTTCCCATGGTGGTGGTGCCTTCAGTGGCAAGGATCCGTCAAAAGTTGATCGGAGTGCCTCCTATATGGCGCGTTATGTTGCAAAAAACATTGTCGCAGCAGGATTGGCGCGTAAATGTGAGGTTCAACTGGCCTATGCGATTGGTGTTGCTGAACCCGTTTCGGTGATGATCAACAGCTATGGTACTGGTAAAATACCATCTAACCAGATCGCCAAAATTGTTCAGGATGAATTTGATATGCGTCCCGCAGCAATTATTCAACAGCTTGATCTGCTTAGACCAATTTATCGTCAAACGGCGGCCTATGGACATTTCGGCAGAGAGTTGCCTGATTTTACCTGGGAATTTACAGATCGGGTAGATTCCCTTCGGTCTCGTGCGGGGCTCTAGATAGTATTTTTCAAGAGAGAGTAAAAAGGGTGAGTTCTCTGGACTTACCCTTTTTTTCTTTGCGGAGTTTCAAGAAAACTCTGTTGTACCAGTCCAACCTTCAAGGATTTTATTGCAGGACTCCCTGTGGCAGTTGCATGGTAATACAGTGGAGAGAACCATGTTGTTTGAGTAATGGACGACAATCAATACCAATAATTTCACGTTCCGGGAATGTTCTACCCAGTATTTTTATCGCCCGGGCATCGGCTGGATCGTTATAGGTTGGAACCATGATTGCGTTGTTGATAATCAGAAAGTTTGCGTAAGAGGCCGGTAGCCGATCAGCTCCGTCATAACAGGCCTTAGGCATGGGAAGGGGGATGAGTCGAAAGGGTTGTCCGTTTTCTGTTTTGAATCGTTTGAGTTGCCCTTCCATTTTTTTTAGCGCAGAGTGGTGTTCATCTTGATCATCATCGCACTGGATATAGAGAATTGTATTGTTCGGACCCAACCGGGCCAGAGTATCAATGTGTGAATCGGTATCATCTCCGGCCAGCCAGCCATGATCAAGCCAGAGGAAATGACTACATCCAAGTAGCTCCGAAAGTCTCTGTTCAAGACCCTTTTTGTCTAAATGTGGATTGCGGTTGGGATTGAGCAGGCATGCCGTTGTTGTCAATAATGTTTCAGAACCGTTACTTTCCAGGCTACCCCCTTCCAGAACCAAATCGCTGGCAAACCTCTGTACCTTTTTAAAAATTCCGGTGTCGCAGAGGTGTCGGGTTGCCTGATTGTCTTTATCGGCCGGAAATTTAAAACCCCAGCCATTAAAGTTACAATCGAGCAGTTGCGGTTGATTGTTAGCGTAAACCGTCAATGGCCCGAAATCACGGATCCAGGTGTCGTTGGTATCAATTTGGTGGAGGATAACTCGGGAAAAATCCAAATCTCTCTTTTGCAGGGCCTCACGAACCGGGTTGAGTTCCGGGGCAATAATGATAACCGTTTCAAAGCGGTTAATCTGGCAAATCAGCTCAACATAGACCCCCATAACTTGATTAAGAATCGGTAGCCAATCTGTCTTTTCATGCGGCCAGGCTAACAAAATTGCATCTTGCGGCTCCCATTCTGCAGGGAACCGCCGTGAGGTTATACACTGCTGACCCGGGTTCGATCTGTTGGTAAAGATCATGGGCTGCTATCAATCGGTAGCGGCTGACTCTTCGATGGTCATATTTTCGATAACGACAGCTTCCTTCGGGACATCCTGATGTTGACCGTTATTCCCGGTATTGACTTTAGCTATTTCATCTACAATTTCCATCCCTTCGATGACCTGTCCAAAAACTGCATAGCCGTAGCCATTGGGGTTTTTCCCTTGATGATTGAGGAAATCATTATCTGCCAGATTAACGAAAAATTGACTGCTGGCACTGTCAACCACCTGGGTACGAGCCATGGCAAGTGAACCACGTACATTTTTAAGCCCGTTATCGGCCTCATTTTTAATCTCGGGCTGGGTCTTTTTCTGTGCCATTGCAGCAGTAAAACCACCACCTTGAATCATAAAGTTAGGAATGACCCGATGGAAAATAGTCTGTTGATAAAACCCGTCACGGGCATAATTAAGAAAGTTTTCAGTGCTGATGGGGGCTTTATCAGCGTTAAGTTCAATGACAATCAGTCCTTTGTTGGTCTCCATTTTTACAATTGGTTGTGTTCCCATGCTAATCTCCTCTTGAATAATAATTGCTGTCAGTGGTTGATTTGATCTTGATTGTCATAAATGTCTGATTGCAGTTGATACCATATGTTGCACCAGTAAGTTGAATCTACGTGGAATCTTATAGTCAAAGTGATTTAGCAGGCCTCGAAAACGGTTTTTCAACACCCTGTTAGAACCTGCGCTGTTTTCTGCGGGAGATCTTGCCAATTAGCCAGCCGCCAAAGAAAACTCCAGCGCCGGCAAGAAACCATTGAATCATGTTGGAACGATGAAAATTCTGATTTTCTTCGCGCAGAACCAACAACTCGCTACTCAATGTATTATTTTCTTCTGCTAGTTGTTTGTTCTCTGCATCCAGGTTGAGAACATTTTCCGAATGACTCATCAAGGTGTTGTACTCGCCCTCTTTTTCCTCTAAGGCTTGACGGGCCTGGTTTAACTGTGCAGAAAGTTCAGTCATTCTATTTTCGCTATCGCTCAATTCATTCTGACAGGTTTGGAAACTCTGCTGTTGCGTCTCAAGCAGTTGTTGTGAAGTCGCGATTTCTTTTTTTAGCTGTCTGATTTGAATTTTTTTGGGCAGAGATTTACTGACGTAATGACGGCGGATATAGCCTTCTGTCCCCTTTTTAGTAAGCACCTTGACATAGTCTTTGTCCTCTTCCAGAACCGTGACCGGGGTTGAGGTTGGTAGTGATTCCAGAATCTTATATTGATTTCCTTTGCCACTTCGGACTGTTACGATCAGCTGATCAGAAATATAACGGGTTTCAGCGCTAACCGTAGCGGCGACAAACAGGAGTAAAACACTGTAGAGGATAAAATGTAGGAAGATTTTCATATCAATCCCTCTTGGAATTCTGTCATCTAGGAGGCGGTCGGACTATCCATGAACTGACCGTGAATATTACAGATATAGAATGGTAAATTCAAGGGTTAATCAGCCTGCCTTGCTATTGCTTCCGGTGAGGTCTGTCTGGCGGTCAATGGAGAATGAATCTGAGGTGGAAAAACTTGGGAACCGAGGCAAGTAAACATAAAATCAGAGTGCTTGTGCCGATTTCTGAATCTCTGATGCCCCCGGTGGGCTGTTCGTTGCCCTCGGTTTATGTTAGTATGACTTGAATTAATCCAGTAGTAGAACAGGAAAGTTTAGACAGATGGAAAATTCAGAAACCAATAGCGGCAATAAAACCAAAGTGTGTGACAAAACCAGAGAGCAGATCACAACACCAGCACTCTTCAAGGTTTTGATGCACAATGATGATTACACGACGATGGAGTTTGTGGTTGCAGTTTTGCGGGAAATCTTTCATAAACCAGAAACGGAAGCGGAACAAATTATGCTGACAATCCATTTTCAAGGGATTGGTTATTGTGGAACTTTTCCCCATGCAATAGCCGAAACTAAGACCGATCTGGCGCGTTTGATGGCTCGAAAAGCAGGTTTTCCACTGCGATGCACATTTGAGGAGGCTTGAGGAACGGTGGCTGAAATGTTTGAACAGGATGTGCAGGTTGCATTTACCCTGGCGGTTCGTGAGGCGCAACGACGGCGGCATGAATACCTGACAACTGAGCATGTGCTCTATGCATTACTTTTTGAAGGTGTTGGCCAACAGATTATTACTTCCTGTGGCGGCGATATCGATAATTTAAAGTTGGAACTGGAAAACTTTTTCGATGTAAGCCTTGAACATCTCCCAGAAAACAGTGAAGTTGCCGAAGGTGAAGCTGTTCCCCGGCAGACTTTAGCGCTGCAGCGGATGCTGCAGCGAACCGTGTTGCATATGCAGGCCTCACAGCAAGCGGCGGTAGGAATTGGCGATTTACTTGCAGCTATTCTTGAAGAAGAGAACTCGCATGCCTGTTTTTTTCTTCAACAGCAGGGGATTGAGCGGGTTGATCTGCTCGATCGAATTTCTCATGGATCCGTCGCCAGTGATACCAGTGAAAAGCCAAATCAGCAACCGGCTGATCCGGTTCCCGGAGAACGCACCAAGCCAAAACGTCAACCACCTGACCCCCTGAAATTATTTACGATTGATCTGATTGCCCGGGCTAAAAACGGCAAGATTGATCCTCTGATTGGCCGGGGTTCTGAATTGGAAAGAACCATCTTGATTCTTTGCCGGCGGCGGAAAAATAATCCCCTTTTTGTTGGCGAGCCCGGAGTTGGTAAAACCGCTATGGCCGAAGGTCTGGCATTGAGGGTTGCAGAAGGGGATGTCCCTGATTTACTTAAGAATGCTGAAATTTTCACCCTTGATATGGGGGCATTACTGGCGGGGACAAAGTTTCGCGGGGATTTTGAAGAGCGCCTCAAAGCGGTTGTCACCGCTTTACAGAAACGTGATCAGGCGATTCTTTTTATCGATGAAATTCATACCATTGTTGGTGCTGGAGCGACCAGCGGTGGTTCACTGGATGCATCCAATATCCTCAAACCGGCACTCGGTTCCGGCGAGTTGCGCTGTATCGGTTCGACCACCTACGAAGAATATCGCAACTTGTTTGACAAGGATCGTGCTCTTTCTCGCCGTTTCCAAAAAATTGATCTGCATGAACCGAGCAGTGACGAAACTCTCGAAATTCTCAAGGGGCTGGCTACTCACTATGAGCAGCATCATCAGGTTAATTACACGGAAGTTGCTCTGGAGACAGCGGTGCAACTGGCGGTGAAACATTTGCCCCAACGCCACCTTCCCGACAAGGCGATCGATGTTATCGATGAGGCCGGGGCGCAGCATCGTTTGGATGGACATCCCAAACGCTCGATCAATATTAATGACATTGAACGGGTCGTGGCACGGATGGCGCGGGTCCCGATGCGAACAATCAGCGGTAGTGATCGCCACCGGTTACGCTATCTTGAGCGGGATCTAAAACGGGTGGTTTTTGGCCAGAACCCTGCTCTTGAAAGTCTGGTCAAGTCGATTCATCGTTCCCGTGCAGGACTTGGTCACCCCGATAAGCCGGTCGGGTCACTCCTTTTTACCGGACCGACCGGGGTTGGAAAAACCGAGGTTGCCAAACAGCTGGCGTTGCAACTGGGGGTAAAGTTTTTACGTTTTGACATGAGTGAATACATGGAAAAACATTCCGTTGCCCGGTTGATCGGTGCCCCACCGGGCTATGTCGGTTTTGATCAGGGGGGATTATTAACCGAAGAAGTGGGTAAAAACCCCTGGTCGGTTTTACTTCTTGACGAGATTGAGAAGGCTCATCCTGACCTGTTCAATATTTTGTTGCAAGTGATGGATCATGGAACCTTGACCGACAATAATGGTAAAGAGGTCGATTTTCGCAATGTCATTTTGATTATGACCAGTAATGTTGGTGGCCGGGACATGAATATTGTTCCGATTGGTTTTGGCACCCGTACTGCAGCAGCACCTAAAAATATTATCGAAAAAGTTTTTTCTCCCGAATTTCGTAATCGCCTGGATGCTGTTATTAACTTTTCGTCCCTTGATGAAAAGATCATGTTGCAAGTTGTCGATAAATTTTTACAAGAGCTGTCGGGTCAGTTAGCGGAGCAGGATGTCCTTATCAAGGTTTCTGCAGCAGTCCGGCGGGAACTTGGCAAGCGGGGCTATGATCTATTATTTGGAGCACGGCCGCTCGCCCGTTTAATTCAAACCGAGCTGAGTGATCCGTTGGCTGAAAAAATTCTTTTTGGTGAATTACGTAAAGGTGGAACGGTCCGGGTTGGCTATCAGTCCGGTAAATTCTCTTTTCGATTTAATTGATGATGCACTCGCAAATAAGAATGAGAT
>JAGGWI010000106.1 GCA_021157505.1 Desulfuromusa sp.
AATTTTCGTCCCACAAGGCGTAGTGGTTTTTCGAGGGTGAAGGCATACATTTTGTATGTCGAAGTCTCGAAAAAACGCTACAACGCCGGGGGACGGACTTTTTGCGACGCCATCAAATCAGCAGTGGAGCAATAACCAATGCAACAACACTCATCAACTTGATGAGAATATTCATGGATGGACCAGAAGTATCCTTGAAGGGGTCACCGACAGTATCGCCAATAACAGCAGCAGCGTGAGCATCACTCCCTTTGCCTTCACCTTCGAGCTGACCGCTCTCAATATATTTCTTGGCATTATCCCAGGCACCACCACCGTTTGACATCATCAGTGCCAGCAACACACCGGTCACGGTTGCACCGGCAAGCATACCGCCCAGAGATTCTTTACCAAGGAGAAAACCGACCAGAACTGGAGCAGAAACAGCGACCACACCGGGTAAAATCATTTCTCTCAAAGCAGCCTTGGCAGAGATATCAATACAGCGCTGAGAATCAGGCTTAACACCCTCTTTGCCTTCCAGTAGACCGGGTGTTTCACGGAATTGACGACGGATCTCCTCGACCATTGCCCCGGCAGCTCGACCCACACTGGTCATGGTCAGAGCACCCATAAAGAATGGCAGTGCACCACCAATCAGCATCCCGATAATAACCATCGGATTGAGCAGATTGATCACGTCAAGACCAACTGTCGTTGCATAAGCAGAGAATAGAGCCAAAGCTGTCAAAGCAGCTGAACCGATTGCAAACCCCTTACCGATTGCGGCAGTGGTATTACCAATGGCATCAAGACCATCGGTGATTTTCCTCACGTCAGGGCCCAGACCGGCCATTTCAGAAATGCCACCAGCATTATCAGCAATCGGGCCATAAGCATCAACAGTCATAGTCACACCAACGGTTGCCAACATTCCAACTGCGGCGATGCCGATACCGTAGAGACCAGCAAAGTAATTTGCAGTGAAAATACTGATACAGATAATGACAATTGGTAGAGCGGTCGATTCAAGACCGACAGCCAGACCGTGGATGATATTGGTGGCCGGACCAGTCTTACTTGCCTCAGCAATTCGTTTTACCGGAGCATGTGCTGTGTAGTATTCGGTAATCTGACCAATAGCGATACCAGCCAGAGTACCGGCCAGAATCGCCCAGAATATCCCGGTGTTAAGACCGGCAACCTGAATATAAATAAAAGCAGCGACCAGAAAGCCACCGGCAGCAACAAAGGTTGTATAGTGCAAAGCTTTAGCTGGATCCATCCCCTTGAGGACTTTCATGGAACCGATACCCAGAAAGGAAAACAGCAATCCAATCATTGCCAGAGCCAGGGGCAGCAACATGACAGAGGCTTGAACTTCAGCACCGACACCCAATTTAGCCAGCAGCGCTGGACTGGCAGCAGCTGCAATTGCCATCGTCGCAATAATAGAACCAACATACGATTCAAAAATGTCAGCACCCATTCCCGCCGTATCACCAACACAGTCGCCAACATTGTCAGCAATAACACCTGGGTTGCGTGGATCATCTTCAGGAATACCGGCTTCAACCTTACCAACCAGATCAGCACCGACATCAGCAGCCTTGGTATAGATACCGCCACCAACACGGGCAAACAGGGCGATGGAGGAAGCTCCCATAGCAAAACCGGTGATATATTTGGAGGTTTCAGGGCTACCACCAAAGAAAATATAAGCAACACCAACACCAACCAGACCCAGCGAAGCAACCGCCAACCCCATAACGGCACCGCCATTAAAAGAGATTTCCAAAGCTTTGGCTTGCCCATGTGCACGAGCGGCTTCACAGGTTCGGACATTAGCTCGGGTGGCTGCTTTCATGCCGATAAACCCGCAGGTCATGGAGCAGGCAGCACCACCCAAAAAGGCCAGTGCAGTCTGAATGTTCATGGCGATAGCAATCAGAATAAACACCACAACAATAAAGATGGCTAGAACCCGGTATTCTCGGCCAAGAAAAGCCATGGCTCCATTATGAATATCGTCAGAAATCTCACGCATCTTCTCATTGCCGACCGGTTGTGCCTTAACCATATTATAGAGCACAATCGCGATCACAAATCCGATTATTCCCAGGATAGGAGCCCACATTTGCAGTTGCATCTGTTCTTCACCTCTCTATGTTTGTGTTAACGTTAATCCAGCAGATTGTAGTTATTAAAAGAATTCATTGCCTCAGTGACACCGCTTGATAGTATTTTCTCAACCGCTTCAGCAGCAGTATCAAGTAGCTGAGGGAGTAATTTTTGTTCATTCGAGGAAAATCGACTCAGAACATGCCCGGTCACAGTACCCCGCTCCGGCCGGCCAATACCAATTCGCAACCGGATAAAATTTTTACAGCCAAGGACCGCAACAATATCTCGTAAACCGTTGTGGCCACCATGACCACCATCCATTTTGACCCGCAAGCGCCCGAAGGGAAGGTCTAAATCATCGTAGATAACAATCAAATCCCCCGGCTCAATTCCGAGGGATCGATAAGCGGCATTCACACTGGAACCGCTGCAGTTCATGAAGGTTTGTGGCAGGAGGATGGTTGTTTCCTGGGTTGCAGCCCTGCCAACCCCGTAAACCCCCTGATACCCTTTTTTTTTCAATACTATCCGGTTACGCTGAGAAACCTGCTCAGCCACCAGAAATCCAACATTGTGTCGAGTGGCTGAATATTTATCGCCGGGGTTCCCCAACCCAACCAATAGCTTCACGCTAACCCCGCTCGCAAATATTATTCGGCTGCAGCATCACCATCTTCAACAGCGGCTTCACCCTCAGCACCATCTTCACCTTCACCTTCAATTGCCTCCAACTCGTCCTCGTCAACAGCTTCAACCTCTTCTTTAATAATATTCAAGGTAATAACGGTGAAGTTAACATCATGGACCAGTTCAACCCCAGCAGGGGCCACGACCTCTTCAATGTGGATCGTGTCACCAACCTCAAGTGCAGTGACATCAATATCAACGGCTTGTGGAACCTCGGTGGGCAGACAGAGAACTTCCAAATCATTCCGCACCAACTGCAAAGAGCCACCCTCTTTCTGCCCGAGAGCAGTCCCGATAATATTGATCGGCACCATAAAAATGGATTTTTTCTTAAGATTGATCACATGAAAATCAGCACTGATCATATTGCGACGAATCGCATGAACAGCCGCAGCTTTTAAGATAACAACCTTGCCATCAAGCCCCGCAGCCCCTTTCAAGGTGATCAGGGTATTCAATCCAGCTTCGCCAGAAATAGCACCTTCAAGTTCACTCGGGTCAACAACAATTGCGGTTGAATCAAGATCTTTACCGTAAACAACTGCGGGCAATTGACCTGCAGCCCTCAACTTACGGGCAACACCTTTCCCGCTTTTCTCACGAATTTCAACGTTTAATTCTACCTGAGCCATCTATCTATCCTCCATCAAATAAGGAAACTAATCCTGTTTTATACAAATAGTGAACTGACCGATTCAGCATTATGGGTGCGACGGATCGCTTCCGCCAACAGATGACTGACCGACAAGCTATGCAAGGTATCACACTGAGCAAGTTTTTCCTGGGTGGGAATTGTATCAGTGACAAAAACTTTTTTCAGTGGGCTCTCAGCGATCCGCTGCAAAGCAGGGCCGGAGAGAACACCATGAGTTGCACAGGCATAGACATCAGCAGCCCCCTGTGCCTGGAGAGCAGTAGCCGCAGCACAGAGAGTTCCAGCGGTATCGATCATATCATCAATAATGACACAATTTTTCCCCTTTACATCACCAATGATGTGCATAACCTCAGCAACATTCGGGCCGCTGCGCCGTTTATCGATGATCGCCAGATTGGCCTGAAGTCTTTTAGCAAATGCTCGGGCACGTTCGGTACCACCCGCATCGGGAGACACAAGAATCAAATCTGAAAAATTTTGCCGACGGACTTCTTCAAGCATGACTGGGGCAGCATAGAGATGATCCACGGGGATATCAAAAAATCCCTGAATTTGCCCAGCATGAAGATCCATAGTCAAAAGCCTGTCAATCCCGGCAACAGACATCATATCAGCCACTAATTTTGCGGTAATAGGAGCCCGTGGAGCCACCTTGCGATCCTGTCGAGCGTAGCCGAAATAGGGAACAACCGCATTGATCCGTGCAGCTGATGCCCGTTTGAGAGCATCGACCATCACCAGCAGTTCCATCAGATTATGATTGGCTGGAGACGAGGTTGATTGAATCACGTAGACATCACGGCCGCGCACATTCTCACCAATTTCCACCAGGATCTCACCATCAGAAAAAGTTCTGACCTTGGCATTTCCCAGAGAAACATTCAGGTGCTGACAGATATCACGGGCCAACGGCTGATTTGAATTACCGGCAAAGAGTTTAATCATCCCCACGGATCATAGACCTTTTCTGACTGGAAGAACGCAAAATGGCTGAATTATGCCAGCTGCAAAATTCAACCAACCCGGACTGTAAAATTTCTGTTCACCGACGACAATAAAAAATGGCTGGGGCACCAGGGATCGAACCTGGGAATGCTGGAATCAAAATCCAGTGCCTTACCGCTTGGCCATGCCCCATTAAAATTTATAATAATTATTCAAAAAAGTTGCCAGACAATGAACCGGCAGGTTTTACCCAAGTTGGTTTCTGCTGTCAACCTCAAATTTTCTGAGCCACTAAATTGGATGGACTGGACATATCAACCAGTCCATCTCAGCAGTCAGTTCCTCAGCAGCCTTGCTCGCCATCGAAAAATCTGTGTAAACGCCAAAAACAGTGGCTCCGCTGCCTGACATCAAAGCACCTAAAGCTCCTTGGTTAAGCAATCTCTGCTTGATTTCTGCTATAAGTGGAAATCGTTGTAGAGTCACTAGCTCAAGATCATTGTGCAATGCAGCGCAGAGATCCGCTCTCGTCACTACAGAAAACCTTGGAAGGTTAGCCAGTTCGCCCCCTTTTGTCAACTGTAAACTTTGGTAAACCTCAGCGGTAGAAACGGCTATTCCCGGATTAATTAATAGATAAGCAACCTCCGGTAAAACCGGTAATGGTTCAAGCGTCGTACCGGTTCCTGTAGCCCAGGCTGGCTGCTGAAAAATAAAAAATGGAACATCCGCCCCTAGTCGGCACCCCATTTCGAGAAGTTGGTCAGAGTTCAGATCAACTTTAAGCATTTCTGACAGACCCAACAAAACAGTTGCTGCATCTGAGGATCCGCCACCCAAACCGGCAGCGACAGGGATCCTCTTAGTAATTTCAATATCTATCCCAATATCGATATGGGTCTCTTCCAGGAATAATCGAGTCGCACGAGCGGCAATATTCTCTTCATTCAGGGGCAGTTCAACTCCCGCACAGGTCACTCGGATACCTGGTGATCCACCCACTTGAATCTGTATTTCATCACACAGATCAACTCGTTGCATCGCCATTGCTAGTTCGTGATAACCACTTTTCAGCCTGCCAAGTACGTGCAAGCACAGATTGATTTTAGCCGGAGCCAGAAAAGTTTTTTTCAACACTTAAGTTCCTCTTAAAACAACCAGATAGTCCATATGAACACTTTATTCATTCGATCATCGCAGTCAAGTTATTTAGATAAGTAAACAGAATTACAAAATGGCGCAATCCTTGCTATTGGGGTGATGGGGTTAACGAAAAAATATTATTTGTAAATGTTGCTGCGACCGTGGCAGAGCACACAAATTCTTTATACGGGGAATACACGATGAAAAGCAACCAGTTTGCGCGAGTCAATCTATTGCTCGTGGTGATCCTGTTCACTGCGGCAACGATTGCAACGGCAGCTCCGATTGTGATCAAATTCCCCCATGATGCGGCTGAAAACACCCCAAAAGGTCAAATGGCCAACAGGTTCGCAGAGCTGGTTGAACAACGCCTGAAGGGTAAAGTTATGGTGGAAGTTTTTCCCGATTCCCAGCTGGGTGATGACAATAAAGTACTCGAAGCGATGCTCCTGGGTAAGGTACAAATTGCTGCACCCTCACTCTCAGTATTAAAAAAATATACCAAATCACTGCAGATTTTTGAGCTGCCATTTCTGTTCAAAGACATGGCCGCAGTTGAAGCGTTCCAACAGGGACCAACGGGTCAAAAGCTATTAATGGCAACCAAGAAGAAAGGGCTGATCGGTCTTGAATTCCTGCACAACGGTCTCAAACAACTGTCTGCCACTACTCCATTGCGGGTTCCAATAGATGCCAGGCATAAAAAATTCAGGATCATCTCTGCCGACATTTCTGTAGCTCAGTTTGAGGCTGTTGGTGCAACTCCGTTGATGAAACGTTGCTCTGAAGTTTACACTCTGCTGCAAACTGAAGCTATCGACGGCCAGGAAAATAGTTGGTCCAATATCTACTCAAAAAGGTTTTACAGGGTGCAACCATACATCACTGAGTCCAACCATGGTGTCCTTGATGATATGGTTATCACTTCAGTTGAATTCTGGATAGGTCTCCCCGATGGTATCAGAACTGAAGTTAAAAAAGCTTTGGATCAAGCCGTTGTTTTCGGCAACAAAATAACAGCAGAAAAAACTGTTTCTGACCGCCAGAAAGTTATCAACTCCAAGCGATCTACAATTATCCAGCTCAGCATTACTGAACGTCAACAGTGGATCGACGCAATGCAACCGGTTTGGAAAAAGTTTGAAAAAGAAATAGGTAAGGGATTTATCGATGCTGCAATTCAAACAAATTAGATAGGGATCATCCGCTAACAGGGTGTTGAAAAACGTTTTCGAGACCGCGAGTGCAAGGCGAAAATTGTCGAAAAAGCGCAGTTTACATCCTGTAAACGAGCATTAGGAGGCAATTTTCAACACAGCAATCGCAACGCAGATAGTTTTTCAACAGCCTGCTAAAACAGGAGCTCCTTTGATGCTAAAAAACACCTCTCAGAGCACCACAATACTAAATTACAATCACAATCAACTTCCCCGCTGAGCTAACAGTAAACGGCTATGGTTGACCACTGGTGGCTAATTTTAGCCACACAAAAACTGTCAAACCATTTAAAATTAGTTGACAATAAAAGTAACGATTCACTGTTGACGCAGATCTGTAAAAAAAAAACATGATTCTAAAAATGGCATTATCTTTGCGATACAAAACTTGACACGCACAGATTATTTTAGAGTTCCAGACAGCTTTTGTGTATGATTCTACTTCAATTTAGTTTATAGGTTTAATTCATAACATCGGATTAAAGCCAAACAACAGCACGCTTCATTAACCCACAGCAAGGAGAATGTAAAAATGAAACAAGTCGTCAAAGTTTTATCGCTACTCATTGTAGCAACTGTCGCTTTCAGCATGCCAGCTTTTGC
>JAGGWI010000176.1 GCA_021157505.1 Desulfuromusa sp.
AGCTTTCTTTACCGGTGGAATTAATTCTTTTTCCCAATTGCACTCTTCTTGCGGGCAACGCTGTACCGTTCCCCATCGTTTGGTGACTTTGATCTCGGTCAATGGCCAGCTGCATTTCGGGCAGGCCTCTTCCTTGGGAAGATTCCATAGCGCGTATTTACATTTAGGGTAACGATTACAGGAATAGAAGATTTTGCCGTAACGGCTCTTCTTTTCCATCATCTCACCCTCACCACATTCTGGACAGCTGATGCCGAGGGATTTGGGTTTCTCAAGTGGCTGGATATTTTTACATTTTGGATAGCCGCTGCAAGCCAGAAACTTTCCGTAACGTCCGGTTTTTATCAGCATCGGTGAGTCACACTTCTCACACTTTTCATCCGATACGACGGGCTCTTCAGCCTCCTGTCCATCACTGTTCAGGGGTTCGGTGTGACGGCAGTCGGGGAATCCGGAGCAGGCAAGGAAACGTCCTGATCTCCCCAGTTTAATCACCAGCTCTTTGCCACATTCAGGACAGATCTTATCGGTTTTTTCAGTGGTTATGTCGGCCTTGCTGACTTCCTTGTCTTTTCGATGGAGAAGGGCGATAAAGGGATCCCAGAACTGTTTAATCAGTGGAATCCATGCCTTTTCACCACGCGAAATAGCATCGAGCTCTTCTTCGAGGCTGGCGGTAAAATCGTAATCGACATATTGGCTGAAATGTTCTGTCAGTAACTTGGTAACGACCCGTCCCGTATCCTCGGGGAAGAAGGTTCGTTTTTCAAGGCGGACATATTTTCGGGTGACCAGCGTATTCATGATGCTGGCATAGGTTGACGGACGACCGATGCCGTACTCTTCCAGTATTTTGACCAGACTGGCTTCGGTGAAGCGGGGTGGTGGCTGGGTGAAGTGCTGCTCTGGAGTTAATTGTTCTTTGGTGAGCTTTTCCCCTTCACTCAGCGGTGGCAATAGCCCCTCTTTATCCTCATTGTCACCATTATCATTGCCCTCAATGTAGAGAGCCATAAAGCCGGGAAACCGGATCACCTGTCCCGTAGCGCGAAAACTATACCGCTCTCCCGCAGCAATATCGACACTGGTGGCATCAAAAATTGCCTGAGTCATCTGTGAGGCGACAGTCCGTTTCCAGATTAATTCGTAGAGGCGCTGCTGATCTGAGGTCAAAAATTGTTTCACTTGGGCAGGAGTCCGGGCAATCGATGTTGGCCGAACTGCCTCGTGTGCTTCCTGGGCATTTTTACTTTTATTTTTGAAAGTCCGGGGTTTTTTCAGCGCGTAGCTCTCATCGTAAAGTTGACAGATAACTTCACGTGCTTCACTGGTTGCTACAGTTGAGAGGGCAACGGAGTCGGTACGCATATAGGTGATCAGACCATGAGTCCCATCTTCGACTTTGATCCCCTCATAGAGCTTCTGGGCAACGGTCATGGTTTTTCGTGCTGAGAAACCGAGTTTCCGGCTGGCCTCCTGCTGCAGGGTACTGGTGGTGAAAGGTGGTGCCGGATTACGTTTCCGCTCTTTCTTCTTCAGTGCTGTGACCTGAAACTCTGCCTGCTTTAATTCGGCCAGAATATCTTCAGCCTGCTGCTGTGTTGTAATAGAAAATTTGGTCAGTGTTTTGCCATCACAACTATGGAGTTTCGCAGCCAGTTGATTCTTGGCCAAGTTGGCTAGAAGGGCTTCAATACTCCAATACTCGCGGGGGTCAAACGCATCAATTTCATCTTCACGTTCGCAGACCAGTCGCAGGGCTACCGATTGAACCCGTCCGGCAGAGAGTCCATAGCGAATCTTCTTCCAGAGAAATGGTGACAGGTTAAAACCAACCAGATAGTCGAGAACCGAACGAGCCTGCTGAGCGTCAACAAAATCACGATCGATGGTGCGCGGATGAGCCATTGCTTCAGTGATAGCCGCTTGAGTAATCTCCTGAAAAGTGACCCTTTTGACAACCGGTTTCCCGGCGTATTCATCAACCCCGAGAGCTTCCAGCAGATGCCAGGCAATCGCTTCCCCCTCACGGTCAAGGTCAGTTGCAAGGATCAGTTCATCGCTTTTAGCAACTTCTTTTTTCAGCAGACTGATATGTTTGGTACTGTCAGGTAAAATGTGATATTTGGGCTTAAAGTTATCATCAATGTCAACGGAGCCTTGCTTGCTTGGAAGTGCCCGCACGTGGCCGTAGGAAGCAAGAACCTTATAGCCCTTGCCCAGAAATTTTTCGATTGTTTTTGCTTTCGCCGGAGACTCGACGATAACCAGTGATTGTGCCATCTGTTTCCTCTAGTTGCCTCTTTCCGGATAACTCCGGATGGGCAGATGTGAAAAAGGGTTCGTAACTGCACAACCCGAAAATCCAGTGTTGTGTCACGGATCAAATGTTGCAAAATTGCGCTGGAATTTTGTACGTCAGCAAGGCGTGGTTTTTGCTGCATAGCCATAGCTATACAGCGGAAAACACAACGTAGTTGACGCACAAAAGAACAAGCAAGATGCGGCATTTGATCCGTGACATGACACTAGTGATAAATACGATTCCAGTCGTTTTCCAGAAAACAGTCTATTTCCCGCAACCAGAGGTTGCTTGAATGTGACAACAGCGTCAGGGTTGTGATTATTTTGATCTCCTGTTCATTGATGGGCCCATTTGTTGAGCGTAATGCCCGATCAATAATCTCTTCCTGAGCTGCATCTGAGAGTAGTCCCATGGTGCGAACTTTGACTAAAAAACCTCTAGCTGCGGTGGTAAGTTGCTGCTGCTCTTGAGCGCTGAATACCCGATAGGTGGGTGGCTCCATGAGTGGAGAAACTACCGCTGATTCAGCTTGAGGCTGTAGAGCAACTGTTTCCATCCAGGAAAAAGCATCATTGATCTCTTCAGCATCAAAGCCAACCGACATCAATTCAGTCATCAGTTCCTGTTCACTGATCGGGGTGTCTTCCGCCCCCAGAACATATTGGGCGATCAAATTAACAATCGCTAAAACTCGCTCACGCAAGGAACCTCCCAAATAGATTGATAAGAATCTACAGTTGTGCACGAATATAATAATTTCCGGGGAGTGTTTGTATCCCACCCCGGAGTTCTAGGTCGAGTAAAATAGCGGAAAGCTGCATGGGAGTCAAGCCGCATTCCCGGGCTATCTCGTCACTATGTCGGGGCTCATGGCCAAGTATCCGGAAGACACTCAGGACTGGTTCGTCAAGTTGATCTGCAAAAGTATTGTATTGTCCCTGCTCCTGCTTTGTTGGTTGCTCCGGCCAGAGTGATTGGAGGATATCTCGGGCTTCAGTGACCAGTTGGGCTCCTTCTTTCAGTAACCGATTGGTTCCTCTGCTGTTAGGGTTTTGCAGGGCTCCCGGGATTGCAAACAGTTCTCGACCCTGTTCCAGAGCAAAATCCCCGGTTATTAAGGAGCCACTCTTTTCGGCAGCTTCAACAATCAGTACGCCACGACTGAGACCACTGATGATTCGGTTTCGCCCGGGAAAATGCCCGGCAAGTGGTGGTGTCTCCGGTGGGTATTCGGTGATAATGGCATTTTCCTGCTGAATTTCATGAAATAAACGACTGTTCTCGGGGGGATAAATCCAGTCGATACCACAACCGAGAACCGCAATAGTCGCACCTTTGGCATCGAGTGCGCCACGGTGTGCGGCACTATCAACTCCACGTGCCAGGCCACTGACGATACAAACTTCATGGTGTGCAAGAGTCGTTGCCAGTTCTCTGGTTAAGGTCAATCCGGCACTGGTTGCTCGCCGTGACCCCACAATTGCAAAACAGTCATTTTCTGGAAGTTTTCCACGCAGGTAGAGGAGGGCAGGGGGATCGTGAATTTCTCGCAGCAGGGACGGGTAATCCTCATCCCAAAAACTGATCAGACGAACCTGCTGTGATTCTAACTGCTGACGAATTTGTTGAAATTTCGGGTCGTTTTCGGCGGGAACTTTGTTGCAGAGGTTTTCTGTCAAACCCGCCTCCCGCCAATGCTGTGGCGGAGCTTGAAGGGCGGCAGTGAAGTTGCCAAAATATTGGTGAAGTTTAAATAGAGCGATACGCCCAAGACCGGGGGTCAGGTGCAGTCTCAGCAGATCTTGTTGCGAAGCGTTCATCCCTTCCCCCTTCCCAAATAAATGGCGATCAGCAGTATCGTTTGCAAACAAAAAAAGGATTGAAGCAGCTCCAATCCTTTTTTGTCAGTTATTTTTTCAGGAGCTATCAGTGGGTGACAAGTGAAGCTTTGTCCCCAATTAATATCGAATCTACGGCTTTGATAATGATAGCTGAAGCGGTTTTTGTCTTGGTTTCGATAGTAATAGCGGCACCCAGGATGATATCTGGCAACTGAACCTTGCCTGCTTCTCTGATCAGTTCAGATGATTCACCACGAGGCCGGGAAATATAGAAAAGATTTCCACTCACCAGTCCATCATCGCTGCCTAAGTTAACAAAAATGATATCGTTGGTTGCCTGGGCACCTTTTCTCTCCTGTGTCGCAACGATATAGCCATCAAGCTTAGTTGTGCCGCGCTGCAGGGTTATTTCTTTGCGTTGTGGAATGTATTCAAACAGTTCAGCACCACGCGTAATTTCACTGAAGACCGTATCGATTTTAGCAATAACAGTTTCACCTTTGATTTTGGTGACTTGCAGGAACCCCAGATTCTTCATCATGGTTCCAATTATTTTGTTGTTGACTGGATTTCTGATCTTATCGCCCCGCTGGAATACTCCGTAGGTATCGCCAACGGTGACATTTGCAAGCTCTTGCATTTTGAGAAAAACCACATCATCTTTGGTCAGCAATATCCGATTATCGACAGAATCAACCAGAATTCCCAGCGGTTCTTCATCGGTCAGGATGAACCCGTCACCACTCCCTGCCGATGTGATCTTGATTATTTTCTCTTCTTTGGACTTAAAAGTTGGTGGTGTTACTTGATCGCCGCCCGCTGTTTTATCGGTCTGCTTTTCTGCTTCCGGGTAGGCCGGAATGATCACCAGACGACCGTCCAGAATACGTACCTTTTGTCCCGGGTAAATCAGATGGGGGTTGGTGATATCTGGATTTTTTGCCCAGACATTTGGCCAATAGTACGGATCACCAATGAACCTTTCGGAGAGGTCCCAGAGGGTATCTCCCTCTTTTATCGTATAAATCTTCTCTTCAGCGGTTGCCAGACTCGTTCCTGATAAGATCAGAAGTAAAACCAGCAGCGATAACCAGCGAAAGTGTATTCGTGTCATCAGTTCCCTCTCAGACAGAGCTGTAAACCGTTAATTGGTTGGTTCTTCACTCCGGTAAAAGTGTTGCGCTTCCTGACTTTCTGGATAACGGTTACGCAACAGTTCCAGGATATCGTCAGCTTGTATCTGCGACCCCTGTTGGCGATAAATCAGTACTAATTGTTTCAGTGCTGCAGGGGCTTTATTCTGGGCATTTGGATCAGCAATAATTATCTGTAGATTGTTTATTGCCAGATTTGTTTTCCCCTGGGATAATTGTGCGCTAGCCAGCCAGTAGCGGGCGTTGGGAGCATATTGATGATCTGGAAAATCACGCAGAAATTCTTGAAAACCTGTTTCTGCAACAGCCAGTCGACCAGCTGCCAAGTTCGAAAATGCAGTCAGGTAAGATGATGCTGATGCTGCAATGGTGACCGCTTCCTGGTTTGGAATGACTTGATTTTGGGGTACTGGGAAGGCGATCACTGGAGCTTCTATTGATTCCAACGGTTGCGGTGATTCGATATTATCCTGAATTTGTGCCGTGATCATATTTTCTGCAACCAACTGTTGTTGTAGTTGGCTGAATTGTTGCTGTAGCTGCAGTAGCTCAGCTTCCTGTTTCTGCTGCTGCAGTTTTATTGTATGCAGCTGTTCCTTCAATGCGCCAGAGGGGGCAAGACTGGTTGGTGGAGCGCAGGAACTGAGTAGCAGAACAAATCCCAAAATTGGGATGAGCCTGATTGTCAGGAAAGAGCAGGGAACTTTCATTGTTTAATAGAACTCCACAGCCAAGTTACGCAATAAAACAATAAAAACTAATCTGTAAAAATTATAGTTTTCTAAACAGGTTGTCAAGCTGGAAAGATGAGAATACTCCAAAAAACCAGTAAAGTATCGTTTTTTCTATAGGAACTTACGAATTAAGAGGTTCAGATGGCGTTCTGAAGTTAAAACAATCCCCCGATTCGTTGTGCTTTTGTTCAGAAAACTTTTTAATTCGGAGATATCTTCTGCTGGCAGATCTCGATAGTTTGGTAATTTAGAGGCAAAAAAATCGGTTTCATCGGTAAACAGAAAATCGACTTCAAAGTGATATGTCGGGCTTAATATCCAACCCTCAAGATTTTTCATTGCCGCGATTGCAGCTTTTTTGACTGCACTCTCATCCCCACTTCCCGCACCAAAACGTTTTTTAATTTCGAGAAAAGAGCCACCATTTCCCGGTTCTACCACCACGATCTTACCATTATCTTTCAGCAGGTTTCCTGCCTGGCAAAGATTATCGATCATTTTGTCTTCCGGGATATGGTGCAGTGAGAGGGTATAAATCACCAGATCGAAAGATTGTTCTGACAGATCGGCGAAACCATCAGGAGTGTAGAGAAATTCTACATTTTGAGCCGTGATATTTCTTTTCGCCTGCTCAAGAACCGCCTCATCCAGATCGGTTGCAACAATTTTTGCGGCATACTCCGCCATATCCCCGGTCATCTGCCCGTTGCCACAGCCAATTTCCAGAATTGTTGCTCCGCCTAAAGGGGCATGAGCGTTGATGGCCTGGATATATTTGTTGTCAGGGTCGAGAATCATCGATCTAACCTCTTGAATGAGAAATCTGGGTTGAGTCATTCTAGCAAAATGAGGCGAGGATGAGGTATTTTTTTGTTGTCCTTACTGCTTCACGATTGTTGTTTATGCTATGCTGCGCCGACTTTTATAAAGGAATCTGAATGACTCAAAAAATAAAAACAAAACGACCCGAATTGCTGATGCCGGCCGGGGATATGCAGAAGTTGAAAACGGCGATCCGCTTTGGTGCCGATGCGGTTTATCTGGGGACTTCTGCTTTTGGACTGCGGGCGCATGCCGGGAATTTTGATATCGACCAGTTACGGACTGCCCGGAAATTGACACGTGAGGCTGGTGTTGCCCTCTATCTAACCCTCAACGCTTCACTGCGTCCCGATGAGTTTATTATTCTGGAGGAGCTGCTTGAAGAACTGAAACCGCTGGATCTGGATGCCTATATTATTGCCGATCCGGGGGTGCTGGCAACGATTCGCAGGGTTGATTCATCCCGCGCGATTCACCTTTCAACCCAGAGCAATAGTTGTAATCCGCAGACTGCCGAGTTCTGGCGTAGCTGTGGGGTCAGTCGTATTAATCTGGCCAGAGAATTGACCCTGGAGGATATCTGCGGTTTTGCCGGGGAGACTACAATTGAGTTGGAGTGTTTTGTTCATGGAGCCATGTGTGTTGCCCATTCAGGACGTTGTCTGCTGTCGACAGCTTTACTCGGGCGGAGTGCTAACCGGGGGGATTGTGCCCAGCCATGTCGCTGGAATTATGAGCTGGTCGAAGAGACGCGACCGGGAGAGAGTTTTGCCATCGAGGAGGACTATCGCGGCACCTATATCATGAACAGTCGTGACCTCTGCCTGGTTGAGCAACTGCCACAGTTGCTTGCAGCGGGCATCGACAGCTTCAAAGTTGAGGGGCGGATGAAGAGCCTTTACTACGTGGCTACAACGGCACGGATTTACCGTGATGCCATCGATCGCCTCAGTGTCGATCCAACCGATATTGATCCGCTCTGGCGGAAGGAGCTGGAGAAGGTGAGTCATCGTCCCTACGATACCGGTTTTCTGTTTGGGCATGAGGATGCGAAAATTCATGCGGCTGATACCCACTACATCCGCACCCATGACTTTGTCGGTTTCATCCGCAGTGATGAAAACGGTCTCTGGGTTGAAGGGCGGAATCGCTTTTTCCTTGGGGATGAAGTTGAATTGATCGGACCGGAGATGCGCCAGAAAAAGTTCTGTGTCGAGAAAATTCAGAATTTTTCTGGAGAGGATCTTCCTGCTGGACAGCCCAATTCTCAACTTCGATTACAGCTTCCAGATTGGGCCGAAGAGGGCGATCTGCTCCGTTTAAAAAGGGTGGAGAAATAAATGAAACTGCTGCTCTTGTCTATTTATCTGCTGGTCATTGCAATCCGTTTTGCCCTTGACTGGATCAATATTCGTCATCGTCAGAAAGCCCGGCAGCCACTACCGCAGGCATTTGCCGGTCAAATTGACCAGGAGCGGCTTGATCACAGTGATGCTTATGCTTTAGCGGGAGATCGGGTCAGTTTTGTTGAGGATATTATTGGGGTTTTCCTGACTCTGGTGTTTTTGTTTGCCGGGCTGCTTCCCTGGTACGATCGGTGGATTGCCGATTTTTCCGATAATTTCATCGTCAGTGGTTTGTTGTTCTTCGGTTTGCTGGCACTGTTTCAAATGGTGGTCGGGTTGCCGTTTTCTCTCTACAAAAACTTTATTCTGGAAGAACGGTTCGGTTTTAACCGGATGAGTTTTAAACTCTGGTGTGTCGATTTACTGAAATCACTCTTGATTGGCTTAGTGTTGTTTGTTCTGCTGGCCGGTGGAGCACTCTGGTTAGTGCAACTGGCACCGCAAAGTTGGTGGCTCTGGGTCTGGGGTTTCTGGGCTGTGGTTTCGTTATTCCTCCTCTATCTATCTCCCTATTTGATCGAACCACTGTTTTTTAAATTTACCCCTCTGGCGAAACCGGAACTGGAAAGTGACGTTTGTGATCTTTTGGAAAAAGCAGGGGCTCACGCCGGAAAAGTATTACAGGTTGATGCGTCCCGCCGTAGCGGTCATAGCAATGCCTATTTTACCGGTATCGGTAAGGTAAAGCGGGTGGTCCTGTTTGATACCCTGATGGAGCAGTTGGACAATAAAGAGTTGCTGGCGGTTCTGGCACATGAACTGGGGCACTGGCGCTGTGGACATTTGCGGCAGCGATTAATCAAAAGTCAGGTGTTAGCGCTGTTCAGTTGCTGGTTGGCTTTTATTCTCCTTAAAAGTCAGTTGTTGCCCGGCTGGTTTGGCTTGGAACAACTCTCTTTTGCCGGGCAAGTGCTGGTGCTGGGGTGGATTGGCTCTCTCCTCGGATTTTTCTGGACTCCTCTCAGCAGCTGGTGGTCACGCTGTCATGAGCGACAGGCTGATCAGTTTGCTATCAACATGGTTGGCAGTGGTCAGGAGCTGGCATCGGG
>JAGGWI010000141.1 GCA_021157505.1 Desulfuromusa sp.
CCGAGTAAGGCACCAAACCCCTGCCGCTCCAGTTCCCGACGATCCAGCAGTTTGGCACGGATCCCAACCTGTTCCGCCATGGCAACCGCTTGCATCGCCAGATATTCCGGGGATTTCAGATTTCCTGGGGCATTGACCAGATCACGGGCAAAGCAGACGCCAGAGATGATAGCTTCAGCTTCCACTACGGCAGCTTTCGCCACTGCAGTATTCTCCCCGGCAGCAATCAACAATTCAACCTGCTTCAGGGCAACCGGTTGCCCCGGCTTATCCTTGGGCAAATAGCGATCATAACGATAATCTGCCAGCAAAACCCCTTCAGCAATCGCTTGAATTCGGTCGCCCAGATCAGCTTTCTTCATCGAGATCTGTGGTAAAGCCAGCAGAAAACTATCCAGCTGTTTTTCCGCCAACAGCTTCGCCATGCGACTGGTGGTTTGCCGTAAAGTGCGCAGGGAAAAGTCAGCTTCCTTTCCCAATCCAACCAGTAAAATTCGTTCAGCAAGAGCCTTTGATCCACCGTGAAGCAATAAAACTTCATCTTTGTTGCCACTGAATTCTTTACTCTTGGTGGCCCGCTGCAAAGCGCCATCCAGTTGTTGATCAACCTTTAACAACTGTTCTTCTTTGGTCTTTCCACTGAAAACCCCGAAAACCAGACAAGTGGTTTTCTGTTGCAGTGCAGCCCCTTTTTTAACTGTTATTTTCATGTTAAATACCTTTCCACTTCTTGATAATAAACAAATCCCCCTCAATCCCCCTTTGCTAAAGTGGGAAGCTAGAATCCCCCCTTTGGAAAAGGGGGGTTAGGGGGGATTTAAAACCTGCAGCTCATCCACCGAAAAATCTGTTCGACAACAGCATCAGTCTCACTCAGAACCTGCCGGTTATCAAACCTCAACACGGTCAGACCAAGCTCAGCGAGGAACTCGTCTCTGAGTTCGTCCCGCACCCTATGCTCCATCCCCAGATGCTGACTGCCATCCACCTCAATGACCAGACATACTGCTGGGGCATAAAAATCGACGATAAAGTTCCCTATCGGCTTCTGACGATAGAATTGTATTTCCTGCAATTGCTTACGTCGTAATCGTGACCACAGCAATCGTTCAGCCTCGGTCACATTGTTACGCAAATTTCTCGAAGACTCTTTTAACGCATTATTATATCCGAGCATAAATCCCCCTCGATCCCCCTTTGCTAAAGGGGGAAGATAATCTCCCGGTCATGGCGCGTAAGGCTATGTTCGCTATTTCTTCGTCAATTCATCCAACGCCGCAGCAACCTCATGAGTTGCTGAATCGACGCTTTCCAGCTTAATTTCGACCCGCTGTTCCGGCAAAGTGTGGAGATAGAGGGGGTCATAATAGCGCACCATCAGCTCGCGTACCAGTTTGTCCCATTGTCCACTATCGAGAAGATCGAGGAACTCGGCGACAACTTTGCCTCCCAACCGCTCTTTCAGTGCATTGATCGGTTTCTCAAATTGTTCCTTCAATTGATCGAGAGCAGGGTAATCTTCCAGAATAATCTGTGTCCGCACCTCAAGAGATGCGGTGATCCACAGGCTGGGTTGGATCTGCATGGCCTGATGAAAGGTTTTCGGCACCAGAACCCGGCCAATATGGAGGCTCTCCCCTTCGGTGACCAGATAGGGGCTCTCTTTCAGCTCTTCCAACCGCGCCCAGAGGAGTGCTTCAAACTTTTTCTGTGACGGTTGCGGTTCCAGTCCCAGCGCACCAAAGGCACTGCCCCGGTGGTTGGCCAACCCTTCGAGATCGACAACTGGATAATCCATTTTTGCCAGTTGTTGCAGAACTCTGGTTTTCCCTGTTCCGGTCAATCCTCGCAGAACAAAAACCGGTGGCCACTGCTGCTGTTCAAAATAATCGAGTATTTTACGCCGGAACCCTTTGTGGCCACCCAGCAGTTGCCGAGCTGGAATCCCTGCCAGGTTCATAAATGAGGTCATCGCCAGCGAACGCATCCCGCCACGCCAGCAGAAAACAATCACCGGTCCGGGATATCCCTCACGCAACTCCTCAACCCGATCCATCAGCATAGGGATATTCGGTGCGACCAGCTTCACCCCCAGCTTACGGGCATCCCGTTTTCCCTGCTGCTTAAATACTGTTCCAATTTCGATCCGTTCCTCATTACTGAAGATCGGCACATTCACCGCACCGGGGATGGTCACTTCGGCAAACTCCGCCGGAGTCCGGACATCAATAATCAGAGCACCTTTGCGTTGCTGATCCAGAGCTTTATTGAGTTCAACCGTTTCTTGCATCTGCTATTCCAATATAATTATTACAATCATTATCACTAACCGTTGATGGTTCTACACCAATAAGCCCGGCTGACACAATAGCCGGTCAAAAAAAGAACAAAACCAGTTGACCGCAGCAGTTAATTCCGCTACTGTCGGCAACCGTTGTCGCGGGATGGAGCAGTCTGGTAGCTCGTCGGGCTCATAACCCGAAGGTCGGAGGTTCAAATCCTTCTCCCGCAACCAAAAAAAATCAAGGAGATCACCAATCGGTGGTCTCCTTTTTTTGTGTTACTTCCAATTAGATCGGATAAGATAGATAAACTGTCTCCAGAACTCCCAGAACTCCAGAATCAGGTAACAGGAAATCAATTGGATCATCTGCGCAAAAATAAACGGCAGCCAAAAGGACTCACCATTCTACATGAGGACAAGGATATCCTTGTAGTGGAGAAACCAGCCGGACTGCTGACCATCGGCACTGAGCGAAATAAATCGAGAACGGTTCACTATCTGCTCAATGATTATGTCCGTAAGGGTAATCCGAAATCACGAAACCGGGTCTATGTGGTTCATCGTTTGGATCAGGACACCTCCGGGATCCTGCTGTTTGCTAAAAGCGAACCGGCCAAGAAATTCTTGCAGGAGCACTGGGAGCAGACCGATAAGTACTATCTGGCTATCGTCCAAGGTCGGCTGACATCAAAAGAGGGGACGATCTCCACCTATCTGGCCGAGAATGCCGCCCACAGGGTCTACTCAACTCCTGATACTGCCAGGGGGAAGCTTTCCCATACGGCCTACAAGGTGATGAGAGAGACCAAAGGTTTCAGCCTGTTGGAGATTCATCTCCTGACCGGTCGGAAACACCAGATCCGTGTCCATTTTGCCGAAAAAGGGCATCCTGTCGCAGGGGACAACAAATACGGAAATGGAAAAAATGTTTCGAAACGGCTTGCACTCCATGCCCGATCAATTTCTTTCACTCACCCCTTCAGCGGCAAACAAATGACCTTTGACACCGGGATGCCGGAGGATTTTGTCAGACTACTCGGTAAACTGTAATCGTGATCATGAAGACCCCCTTCGCACAATCTTTTATCCTCACGCGGATCTTTGGGGACGTAGTGGATAAATCCCATTACTCCAGAAAGGTGGATTTATCAACTACGTCCATCTATGGTCCCAAAATCTCTTCTTTGCCATCAACGGCGGCATCAAACTGCAGTACCTTTTCCCTTTTGCTGATGGTTAGCAGGCCAGCGCACTATATGAAAAAATCACCGCCTTATTTGATAATGGGAAGGCACCGGACAAACTTGCACCCTAGATACAATGTAGAAGGATTTGCAGACTGTCTGCCCATCTGCTATTTTGAGCAGATTAATTTATGGAAAATCTGGCCCGGCTCCAGAAACAACCGATGGACAACAAATGTTTTATTGTTCCAACAACTATCAACCAGTTGCAAAGCAGGATAAAAGTGCTGACTCGTACTGCTAACAGAACACTGCTGCTGTTCGGCTTCACCCTGCTGTTGCTATTGCCGGCGGGGTCAATGCCGCTGATGGAAAGTACCGAGGCACGCTACGCCGAGATTGCCCGGGAGATGATAGTTTCCGGAAATTATCTCGAACCACACTTTAACGCCATCAAACATTTTCACAAGCCCCCACTAGCCTACTGGCTGACAGCAGCAGGCTTCAAAATCTTTGGTTTGAACAACTTTGGTGCCCGGTTCTTCTGTGTATTGGCAGCTGTTCTGGCTGTATTCTACCTGTATCGCACCGCCTGTTTGCTGTTGAAAAATGAGCAGCAGGCGCTACTGGCAAGTTACATCTTCAGCTCCTCGCTACTGTTTCTGGTTGTTTCCAGACTTGCTTCGACAGAAATCTATCTCGTTACCTGTGTGGTTGCGGCTCAGTTCTACCTGCTGCGACAGGCCTTCGGCACCCGTGGGTGGCGCAACGCTCTGTTCTATGGTGTTTTTCTCGGCATTGGCTTTGCCATAAAGGGCCCCATAATCTTTCTCTTCACCCTGTTACCGGCTCTGATCGCTAAACTGTTCGATTCTCACCACCGACACTTATTCACATGGCGTGAGGTGGCTATTGCGGCCGCTGCTTTCTCCCTGATCGCACTTCCCTGGTACTTGATTGTGATCATCAAGAACCCCGGACTGCTCGAATATTTCCTCAAAGTGCAAACGGTCGATCGCGTCATAACCGACCGGTTCCGCCGCTATGAACCTCCCTGGTATTTTTTCTACATCTTTGCTGTAACTTTTTTCCCCTATACTTTATTTCTGCTCAAGGGGCTCTGGAACTGGAAAAAACTGTCGGAGCAGTTAAAACCTCTGCTGTTATATATTGCTCTACCAATGCTGGTCTTCTCCCTGGTCAAGGGAAAACATGCCACCTACATCCTCCCATTTTATGGCAGTTGTGCAATATTGACCGCCGGGATGTTAGCTCGAGACAGCATGCCTCGATTACGTAACCTGATCGCCTGGCTGTTGCTGTTGCTGGCGCTGGCTCCTGCAATAGCGGGGTTTATTTATCCACCGCTTCGAGGGGTTTCAGCCTGGCTGATGCTGGCAGGATTGATGGGGTTCGTACTGTGGTGGCAGATCTGGTCAACTCGCCGCCGCGAATCATACTGGGGATGGATCGTCGTGCTCATGGTTTTTCTCAGCGGCGTCGGTATCTGGGGAGCGGGTATTGCCGGACCGCAGATGCGTGGATACCAACAAATGGCAGCAGAGTTAAACCGTCGCGATCCGGAACAGCGGATGGAGACACTGGTATTTCGTGGTTATCTGCCATCGCTCTCGTTTTACCGCAATCACCTGGCAGTCATGGCCCTTTCTCGTAAACGGGAAATTCAGTTTCAACCCGCCAGCAGTTATCGTCCCTGGTACCTTTCAAACGACGAGGAGCTCAAAGAATTTCTGACTGACCACCCCGAACTGTTTGTTGTTACTCGTAAGAAAACACTTGAGCTTTTTAAAGAAACTTATTCATACCAGTGTGAACCAGCTTTTATTCAACGTAAATATTCCGCTTATTTTTGCAAATCGATACCCGAACCGGAGCAAGAGAGCCCACTTCAAATCAAACAATGAATCCAGTGGAAATTTGCTGATCTGTTACTTACGTAGTCTTTGCCATCTCTAATAATATTTAATTAACATTAAAGGTGTTTTTTCTCTGAAAAAAAACTATTTTAGTGTATAGTGGGTCATTAAATTTAACTTACAGTTAATCAACCTTTCGGGCGATTCGGGTTGAAAGACCAGCAGTCAAAGAGGTTCCTGATGACAGATATGGCACAATCACATTATCAGCTGGGAATGAACTACTTTCAGGGGAAGGGGGTAGAAAAGTCCTTCTCCGAAGCGATGAAGTGGTTCCGGCTAGCGGCTCAACATCGCCATCCCCGGGCAGTATTCATGCTTGGCCGGATGTACGATAAAGGGACAGGAACCACAGAAAATCCGGCAGAGGCGGCAAAATATTACCTGCAATCTGCCGAACTGGGATATGAGCGCGCACAGAATGTAGCTGGCCAGATCTATATCAAGGGTCGCGGCGTACCGGCAGATTATGATCAGGCTCTCCACTGGTTTCGTAAAGCAGCCGATCAAAACTATTCAGACGCTCAATACAACCTTGGACTGATGTACGCGAAAGGACATGGGGTTCCAAAAGACTTTATCGAAGCCAAACGCTGGTGGGGAATGGCCGCCGATCAAGGAAATTCTAAAGTTCAATTTACCCTTGGACACATGTATCTGGTCGGCAAGGGGGTAAAAAAGAATTATTCCAAAGCACGCCAATGGTTGCGCCAGGCAGCAGATCAAGGGTTGCCCACTGCTCAATACCATTTAGGCATGATGTATGCCAGAGGGACCGGGGTTCTACAAAGTTATACAGAAGCACGACAATGGCTACAGAAAGCTGCCGAGCAGAACTATCTCGATGCCATTTATAACCTGGGCAAATTACTCAGTTCCAGTAGTGAGGAGGTACGCGACCCCACTTCGGCAGTTGTCCTGCTCAAACAAGCTGCAACCCGTGGACACCAACGGTCTCAGGTTCTTCTGGGACAACATTTTGTTAAGGGGGTTGGTACGGCACAGGATTATCAACTGGCCTATCATTGGTGGCTGGAGGCGGCCAATGCCGGAAATGCTGATGCCCAATATAATCTGGGAATCATGTACCTCAACGGTAAAGGGGTCGAAAAAAATCCTTTGGAAGGTAAAAAATGGCTGACCGATGCTGCAGATCAGGGGCACACAAAAGCCCAGTACTGCCTCGGGGTTATGTACTCTACCGGCAGAGGAGTTCCTCTGGATATGGATGAAGCTTTCCGCTGGAAAGAGGCGGCTGAGTTTTGGGAGTCACTCTAGCTCCATCCGGAGCTTCCAGATAGAATACTAACTAACATCCGGGTCAGGGATAATCAGACCCAAACTAATATTCTTTAACAAATAAATATTCCTTATTGCATAGCCAATGCATTTATGCATAATAGCGATATGCAAACCCTTTCCACAACCCCACAACTTCAGGCTCTGGCTGACGCGACCGCACGAGTTATGATTGTTGTTGATCTGCAAGGGACGATCACCCTCCTCAGCAAACTTGCCCTGAAACAACTCAACCTTTCTGCTGGAGATTCTCTCGAATCAGAACTCCCCGGTTTTTGGCTGCAGGTCAGCAAAATTCTTGACGGGTCGCAAGTCAGCTGTGAAATCCCATTGCAAATTGTTGATCGGGAATATCTGGTCGGGGTTAATCCATACCTGGAAAATGAACGTATCTGTGCTGCCGTCTGTATCCTTGTTGATGGCACCCAACTCGATACAATGACCCGACGGCTCCCCTCCTTCCAGACTCTTTCCCGCGAACTTGATACAATTATTGACTCATCATCCGACGGCTTGTTTGTCTGCGATGCAAGTGCCAACGTGATCCGCATGAATCCAGCCTCTGAAAAAATTCACAATTTATCAGCCAGCAAAATTGTTGGCCGCAATATGCGAGAGTTGATTGAAGATGGATTCATCTCCCGTTCCGCCGCACTGGAAGCGACTGAAAGTAAACGGCGGGTCAGCCTGCTGCAGGATAAAGATGGCCATAAATTGATCTCTATTGCGACACCAGTTTTTGATGACCAGGGGGAACTCAATCGAGTTGTCGTCAGCGAGCGGGATATCACCGAAATTGATAATTTGCAGCGAGAACTGGAAAAACAGGAGGCCATCAAAGATAGTTTTCGTGATCAGATGGTGGCAATGCAACAAACCGAACTTGACTCACAACAGATTATCGCCCGCAGCCCGGCAATGGTTCGCGCCCTGCAACAATCTATCAAAGTTGCCAAGGCCGACTCTTCAGTGCTGATTTTAGGAGAATCGGGCGTAGGCAAGGGGCTGATAGCCGACCTGATCCATAAAAATTCAGTCCGGGCTGAGCAACCACTGATCAAAATCAACTGTGGTGCAATTCCCGAATCATTAATTGAAGCAGAGCTGTTTGGATACGAAAAAGGGGCTTTTACCGGTGCTTTAGCCAGCGGGAAACCGGGTCACTTTGAACTGGCTGATAAAGGGACCCTGTTTCTTGATGAGGTTGCTGAACTGCCACTTTCTTCGCAGGTAAAACTGCTCCGTTTCCTCGAAGATGGTCGCATCACCCGTCTCGGCGACACCAAAAGCCGCACTGTCAACGTGCGAGTCCTGGCGGCCACCCATCAGGATCTGGAAAAGATGGTTGAACAAAGCAGATTTCGCCTCGACCTCTACTACCGCCTCAATGTCATCCCGATTCAGGTTCCAGCAGTGCGCGACCGCCACGATTGCATTATTCCACTGATCCGCCACTACATTGATCAATTCACCCGAAAAACCGGTTCTCGCAGACGGCTGACCAGAGCGGCATTAGATAGTTTGAGCGTCTATCCCTACCCCGGAAATGTCAGAGAGTTGATGAATATTTGTGAACGTCTGGTGGTAATGTCGGAGACCGAGCTGATTGATCTCTCCGATCTGCCGACACAGGTCACCTCCCATGCCCAACAAAACGAGTTTTCCAACGCCAACCTCCCCCCTGGCACATCGCTACAACAAGCCCTTGATCAGGTTGAAAAAGAGTTGCTTAAAAAAGCACTGCAACAGTTTCATAATCAAACGGAGATTGCGCAGGCTCTTGATGTTAACCAATCGACAATTGCCAGAAAGTTAAAAAAACATGGGCTTCGTTGAGCCCTTACGGCTTCTATGCATTTCTGCATAAACAAGTGATGATAACGTTTCCAATGATCAATTTATCCTGACAGCAGCCCCTCTTATATTTTTCTATTCATTTTAATTCCCCAGTATAAACAAATACTTAACAACAATTCAAGCGATACTCCAGACAGTAAAACAGAGTTTGGCATCTTCGTTGCTAATAAAAGTTCCCGATAGAAACAAATAGCAGTGTTACTTTAAATTTAAGGAGAACATTAATGACTGTTCTAAACAACGCCGCAATCAATATCCCTTTCCCCCAGAATGAGCCAGTTCTCTCCTATGCCCCCGGCACCCCGGAACGGCAGAAGATCAAAGAAGCACTGGAAGAACTGAAATCGAAACAGATAGAAGTTCCCCTGATCATTGGTGGCAAGGAAGTTCGCACCGGCAATCTGGCTAAAATCGCCTGCCCCCATGATCATTCGATTGAATTGGGCCAATACCACAAAGCTGGTGCCAAAGAGGTTCAGATGGCGATTGATGCGGCCATGGCTGCCAAGCCGGTTTGGCAAAGTCTCCGTTGGGAAGAACGGGCTTCGATCTTTCTGAAAGCAGCGGATCTGTTAGCGGGCCCGTATCGGTTCCTGATCAATGCAGCCACCATGCTCAATATCAGCAAAAGCCCTTTTCAGGCTGAGATTGATGCTGCTTGTGAACTGATCGACTTCCTCCGCTTCAATGTCTACTTTGCTCAGGAAATCTATAAAGATCAACCGCTCCATTCCCCTTCACCGATATGGAACTATGTTCAGCATCGCCCCCTCGAAGGGTTTGTCTTTGCTGTGGCACCATTTAACTTTACCGCCATTGCCGGTAATCTACCGACCGCACCAGCGATCATGGGTAATACTGTGGTCTGGAAACCGGCTTCCTCTGCCGTTTATGCCCCTTACTATTTGATGAAAATGTTTCAGGAAGCGGGGATGCCAGACGGTGTTCTCAACTTTGTCCCCGGCTCCGGCAG
>JAGGWI010000012.1 GCA_021157505.1 Desulfuromusa sp.
CAAAGGAATAAAGCCAGGCAAGAATTTCCCTATCACCACTGGCACTGAAACGTAAAATCAGCGAACCATCATTTTTTTCTTCGATCTGTTGCTCTGGATACCAGATCCGCTCCCGTATCAGATGTGCCACCTCTTTATCAAATAACAGCTCAAGTCGCCGCAGCTCCCCGTCATCAATCAAACCAAAAGCTGTCCCCGTCAGCATCTCGGGATGGTAATCTTCGGGAACTTCAAAACGTTCCGGATGCACCTCCACCTTTTCAATCCGTTCAACAGCAAACAGTCTGAGAGCCTTGCGATTATGAGCATAACCGCCGATATAAAGACCATTTTTAAAAAATAGCAGGGTATAGGGATCAATCAAATACTGCTGTTTTTTCTTTTTTGGCCGTTTATAATCGATCAGACATCGCTGCTGTTTCAGGAGTGCCTGACGCAGATCTCCCAACAAACAATGCTGTCCTGAGTAGTCTTTAAAACCGTTGAATCGTGGAGTCGAAACTTCAGCAATCCGCTCCAGATGAGCCACACTGCGCGGTGGCAGATTGGAGTGAATCCGGGTAAAGATCGCTTCAAGGTCATCCTGAAACGGGGTTCCCTGTAAAAACTCCAACTGCCCTCGGCACAGATAAAGGGTCATCAACTCTTCAAGAGAAAAGGTGATCGGTGGCATCTTACTGAAGCCAGAAATAAAACTGTAGAGGACATAGCCATCGGCCTGACGTTCACTGACCAGCGGATAACCAGCATCCAGAATCGCCTGCAGGTCACGATAGATTGTCCGACGGGTCACCTGACACTCTTCCACCAGTTCATCCACCGTGGCACCATAGCGCGCTTCCAGAATCCGGATCAGATCATGCAAACGTGAAGCTTGACTGTATTTTTTCGGCATCCGTCCGCGTTTGCGTTTTGTTGTCATTTTTGATTCTACCAAAATAAATAAAAAAGATGATTATGAGGTTGAATATACTTTGGATTAGTTGTAACTACGAAGAAGAATAATAGACATTATTACACCAAAATTTACAAAAATCCTTGTAAAAAAACTTTCTGAGAATAGAACCATTGACAAGGCATCGCCATTTAGAGAAAACTTACAGGTGTTTGATCTCTTTCCCCTAGATAGAAGTTAACGGAGTAATTATTTTGCAGTTATTTAATCAGAATGAAACCATTGTCGTTATCGACTTCGAAACCACCGGACTCTACCCGGATAACGGCGATCGAGTTATTGAGATCGGGGCGGTAATGCTTCGTGATCTGGAGATTGTTGATCAATTTCAGAGTCTTATCAATCCAGGTTATTTCGTCTCAGGTGAGATAGAATCGATCACTGGAATTACCAACGCCATGCTCAGTGGGGCCCCCAAGGCACCAGAAGCAATGGAAAAGTTTGTAAAGTTTATCGGCACTTACCCGTTGGTGGCGCACAATGCATCATTTGACCAGCATTTTCTCGAAACTGAACTGGGCTATTTCGGCAAAAAACGTCCATTGAATTTTGGTTGCACATTGCGAATTGCCCGCAGGCTTTATCCCGATGTTCTTAATTACAAACTGGAAACCCTGGTTCGCTACAAAGAGATACCAGTGAAAAGTCAATTTCATCGAGCCTTGGCGGATGCGGAAATGGCAGCACTCCTGTGGGTTAAAATCATCGAAGATTTAAAATCCCAGTTTGGTTTTGAACACATTCCTTTTGATTTGATGAAAAGAATTGGCAAAATGAACCGGGAGAAAGCACCGACCCTACTCCAGAAAGAGGCCGAGGAGTTGCGAACACAGCAGATTGATACAACCGGAAATCTCTTTGGCTGACATAAACAAACTGGGACAGCACCAATTTGGTAAAACGGGGGTGTCGGTTATTCCTGGGGCAGCCCCCATACGGGGACGGTCCCGAATAACCAGCGAAAACTATTCATCTGAGGGATATATAAAGTGAAAATAAGTATTGAATTTTGTAATCAGTGAGGTTATCGCCCTCGTGCTGCCAGTTTTGCAGAAAAAATAGAAAAGCAATACCCTGTTAAAGTCGAATTGATCCCCTCCAGTGGCGGTGTTTTTGAAGTTATTGTTGATGGAAAACTGATCTATTCGAAGAAGGCTACCGGGGTATTTCCGGACGAATTGACAATTATGGGAATGTTGGGGGAAGATTAATCATCCAACAGACTGCCCCTCAGCTAACTGCCAGAAAGCTTTTACCGGGGCTTTTTGCAGATTTCGCTTACTGGAACATAGACCGACCACGTAAGGTTCCAGTTCAGGCATCCGCTCAAGAATAACCACATCATCACAAAAAGGGCTCCGTTCAAGAACCAGTTGCGGCACAATTCCGACTCCACCACCAAGGTGGACCATGGGGATAATCGCCTCATTGCCAGAAACCTCGGAACTGATCTTTGGCACGATCCGGTTCTTCTTCAACCACTTATCCAGCCGCCGCCGTGATAATCCTGCCTGTGGAAGAACCATGGGAACCTGAGATAAATCCAGCTGTTTACTATTAATTTGACTTAGCGAAGCAGCGAGCTGCTTTCCGGCAATAAAAATCAACGGAGTGGTCATGATTGGTAGAAATTCAACCCCTGCGCTACGTCGATCCGGCAGGGCAGCGACGGCGATGTCAATTTCTCCTGATTCTATCTGCAGCACAGCTTTTTCTGCAGCACCTGTACGCAGTTCCAATTGAACTTCGGGATAAGCCTTTCGATACCCCTCCAGAAGATCTGGCAGCAAACTATAAACAGCAGTGATTGAGGCATAAAGAGAGAGAGTTCCGGCAAACTTTTGATTGCCGGTTAGAGAATCTTGAAAACTTTGAAAATCGACTACTGCCTGACGGGCGTAGAGACAAAATTGCTCCCCAGCGAGAGAGAGCTGGACGGTTCGATTATCCCGCGCAAAAAGAGTTTGTCCCAGTTGTTCTTCCAGCCGCTGAATCGTTCGCGTCAGAGCCGAAGGACTTAAGTTACAGACCTGACTTGCACGTCCGAAATGGAGGAGTTCGGCAGTTGTTAAAAAAATTTCGAGCTCACGAATATCCATAATTTACCCTTTAGTAAACTCGGGACTGTCCCCAGCTCTATCGGGGGCTGTCCCAAGAGTTTACGGTCTATGAAACTACGGTAAGTCGCACCGCAAAAACCTGGGACAGCCCCCATGCGGGGACAGTCCCGATTTTGCTGCCACCTTCATATTGTTCCGCAATACGCAACACAATATACACAATAAATCAATTTACGCAATATTCTAATTAAGCTACAGTGTCTGACAATCAAAACAATATCGATCTGCAGTATGAAACTACACACAAAAGGAGAGACATCAATGGGTCAGAACTATTTCAATTCGCTGTCATTCAGCCGTAAGTTGCAGGAACTTGGAACCTGTTATTTCATGGACAGCAGCGAATTTGACGGGGTTGAATACCTCAAAGGTAAAAAAATTGTTGTTGTTGGTTGCGGTGCTCAGGGTCTGAACCAGGGGCTGAATATGCGTGACAGTGGTCTGGATGTCTCCTATGCCCTGCGCAAAGTGGAGATTGATGAAAAACATATCTCCTGGCAAAACGCCACCGATAACAACTTTGATTTTGATACCATCGAAAATATGGTTCCCAAAGGAGATCTAATTCTGAACCTGACTCCGGACAAGTACCATTCACCGGTGGTTAACCATATTATGCCATTAATAAAAAAAGGTGCCTGTCTCTCCTATTCTCACGGGTTCAACATCGTTGAGGAAGGGATGCAAATCCGTGAAGATCTGACAGTTATTATGGTCGCACCCAAGTCCCCCGGTTCGGAGGTTCGTGCCGAGTATCTGCGTGGATTCGGGGTGCCGACTCTGATCGCTGTCCACGGCGAAAATGATCCCAACGGTGACGGACTCGATATTGCCAAAGCGTACTGTTGTGGTACTGGCGGTGACAAAGCCGGAGTCCTGATGTCATCATTTGTGGCTGAAGTTAAATCCGATCTGATGGGTGAGCAGACCATCCTCTGTGGCGTCCTGCAGACCGGGTCGATCCTCTTCTACAACAAAATGGTCGCTTCAGGTATTGATTCAGGGTATGCCGCTAAATTGGTCCAGTACGGTTGGGAAACCACCACCGAGGCGCTCAAACATGGTGGCATCACCAACATGATGGATCGCCTCTCCAACCCGGCCAAACTGATCGCTTTTGAACTGGCAGAGGAATTGAAGGAGATCATGGGGCCACTATTTCAAAAGCATATGGATGATGTCCTCTCCGGTGATTTCTCCCAGACAATGATGGCTGACTGGGCCAACAATGATGCTGATCTGCTGCGCTGGCGGGAAGAGACCAATAATGAGCCCTTCGAGCAAGCTGAAGCACAGGCTGCGGATATTCCTGAGCAGGAATACTTTGATAACGGTATCCTGATGATTGCCATGGTGAAAGCCGGCGTTGAAATGGCCTTTGATACCATGGTGGCTGCCGGGATCAAGGAAGAATCGGCATACTACGAGTCATTGCATGAGACTCCCCTGATTGCCAATGTTATTGCCAAGAAGAAACTCTATGAGATGAACAAGGTTATTTCTGATACTGCTGAGTACGGCTGTTACCTGTTTGCCCACGACTGTGTCCCGCTGCTGCAGGAGTTTATGGATAGAATGGATACTGCCGTGATCGGCAAGGGGCTTGATCTGAAGGATAACGGCATCGATAATCAGTTGCTGGTAGAGGTCAATGCTGAAATTCGCAACACTCTGATTGAAGAGGTAGGCGAAGTTCTGCGGGAAACAATGGAGGGGATGAAAGCAATTGTTTGATGAATTTACCCCCGCTATGTTGTGCAGAGCGGCAATAAGTGATACACTTCCCCTAACATCATATAAAGGGAGTGCAATTATGTTTGTATCTGAGCCACCACAGTATGAGGTTGTAGGTCGTTAAATTAAAAGAAATATAAATACTTAATATTAATTTCAACTATTTAGACAAAAAAGCCCCGATGAGAATCGGGGTTTTTTTGTTATTTATATGCTCATTAAATACTGCCCGAAGAAACTTTATATGTTAGATTTATAACTGGTCTGGAAACCAATCACTGCTATTCTGTTTAAACCATAAATTCTATAACAGTGGCGGTTTACTTATCGATACAATTTCAATACTATTTTCTTGGATATCACCTGATTTTCAAGCTTTTCTGGCATCTATGCTATAAGGAGCCCGCCCATGTCTGCTGCAACTGTTACCCCGGCTATTTCTGAGCACGTGCCATTCCCTCAATTTATCCAAGAATTTAAGGCCCAACTCAATCACCTCTTTCATGTTCGCAGTGATATTGACCAACTCAGTATCAAACGTGGTATGCCACCTTTTATTTTACGTGAAATCATGTCCAGCAATCCTCTGGCAACCTATATTCCAGCAGAGTATGGCGGACGGGGGGGACATATTCATGAAGGGCTCGCACTCAATGCGGCAGCCAGCTATGAATCGCTCCCTCTCTCTTTGGGATTTGGTATCAACTGGGCACTATTTCTTCAACCCACCGGGAAGTATGGGCTGGAGGAGGCCAAAGCAAAAGTTTTCACCGATTTCCTGAAAAATAGAAAAATGGGCGGGCTGATGATAACCGAGCCCGATCATGGTAGCGACGCCCTGCATATGAAAAGTTCCTATACCGAGGAAAACGGAAAATATCATCTTCAGGGGACCAAACACTGGGCAGGTTTGACCGGTTGGGCAGATTACTGGTTGCTCACAGCCCGGCATAAAAATGCTGCGGGAGACTTAAAGCGCGACATCGATTTTTTTATCTGTGACGTCAACGCCCCGGAACAAAATATTATCGTTGAAGAATTTTACGAGAACCTTGGTGTATATCTGCTCCCCTATGGACGTAATCGGCTCGATGTAAAGATCCCCGCACTACAGAAGCTACAGCCCCACAGTACCGGAATAAAAATGATGCTGGATCTTCTCCATCGCAGTCGGATGCAATTTACCGGTATGGCGATGGGCTTTCTGCAGCGGATGTTGGATGAGGCGGTCAACCATTGTCAAGAGCGCCACGTGGGTGGAAGAAGCCTCTTCACCTATGATCAAGTTCAGCAACGCATCTCCCGGCTGCAATCGGCTTACACAATTTGTTCAGCCATGTGCTTCAACAGCAGTCAAAAGGCCGGGGTAGAAAACAACCTGGCTCCTCATGGACTGGAGGCAAACTCAGTTAAAACCTATGTCACCGATCTGATGCAGAGTTCGGCGCAATCGCTGCTGCAACTGGTTGGAGCCAAAGGTTATCGTTTGGACCACATTGCCGGAAGGGCCATCGTTGACAGTCGCCCATTTCAGATTTTTGAGGGTTCAAATGATATCCTCTATATTCAAATTGCAGAAGCTATCCAAAAGCAGATGCAACGGCAGAAACAGAGAAATTTTTACCAGTATCTGCAACAGCAGGAATTAACAGATCAGGCCGCAGATCGGCTGAAACAACTCTTCGATTTCAACCTGGAACCCCAATTAGCACAACGCAAATTGACTGAGCTGGGCTCCGTTTTCAGCCGGGTTGTGGCGATGAACCTGGTTTTAAAGTTAGCGGCTTCGGGATTTAAGAAAGAGTTGATAGATAGTGCTCTGATCAATATTCAGCAGGAGATCACAGCGTTAATGGGTGACTTTAGTTCCACAAATATGACTGATTATATAGATGGGTATGAAGAAACAGGATCATGGTTCGATTGCTATAGCCGCACCAGTTAATTTCATCCACCCTCTTCACATCAGGACAATTTCCAGACTGATGTAAAGGACAGGGTTTAAATATCTTTTCCGTCGGGATGATACTATGTCAATCAATAGCAAAAAAATGAGTGCGGAAAACCGCAGTCAACTCGTTGCTGAGATGCGTAAGGAAGAGCAACAACGGCAATCGGGTTATCGGGAGCAAGCGCTCAAGCTATTTCCCCATGTCTGTGCTCGCTGTGGCCGAGAATTTGAAGGGCAGAAGATCCGCGAACTGACGGTTCATCATGTTGACCATAATCACGACAATAACCCGCCGAGTGGCAGCAACTGGGCATTGCTTTGTATTTATTGTCATGACCACGAACATACTCGCGGGGTTCAGGAAGATCGCGAAGATGACAATCCAGACGACCGACAGAAGCAAGACAGCCTCTCTCACTCCCCTTTTGCCGCTCTTGGTAAGCAGCTAAAACAAAAACCTTAATGTCAGTCGGCAACTGCAAAAAAATATTGTTTCAACAGGCTGCGTAATTTCAATTCATAAATCAGCAGATAGAGAAACGCAACTCCATAGGAAACTAACATTCCACCTGCAACATCTAAAATGGGAAAACTCACGGCTACAGAAAAATCAAAAACAACAATCGCCAACAGGCCAAAAGGTAATTCACGTAGCAGAGTGAAGAGAGAATCAGTCCCATAATGGTGGTGTAAAATAACCATAACAGGGAGCAACGTGACGGGAAAAGTGGAAAGAAGACCCGACCATTGTGGACCAATCCATTGAGCTACACCGGTAATCAACAAAACAACCAGAGCAGTAAATCCGGCTCTGACACCTAAAACCAGAGGAGTGACTGGAACTTTAACCGATATTCTGTTGAGTGGGAATTTTCTGAATAAAAATGCAAAACCAATGACCCCGGCGATTGTCAACGGGATATTCAACCAACTCTCTTTTGGCATCAGAAGATAAATCAGTAAAGATGCCACAAAGAAACCTGCTATTCCCAACAAGGTGCAACAGATGATGGTAACAGATTTTTTCCAGTTTAAATATTGAACTCCACACAGGTATGCAAGGACAAAAGTAAGACTGGCCAGAACCCCCGGAATTCCCCAAAGTGCACTTTTAGCAGTAAATGAAGCCCCCTGTTCAATCCCGAAAAACAGAATTGAAAGGCCCGCACCGAGGGGAAAACCCAGTAACACACCTGCCAAACGGATACTGGCGCGCTCAGCAATAAAAGTAATGGTCAAGACCAGCCCGGCAGATACAATGATTTTTAAAAATAGAAGGGACAAATTCAGCTCACATCAAGCCAAAAAAACGTGGAATATAGAGGGATAAAGCCGGAAATAAAATGACAATTAATAATGCAATCAACATGGCAATAACCATCGGTATGACAGCCCGGAAGGTCTCCTCCAGGCGGATATCAGCCAGTTGAGTTGTGACGTAAAGATTAACCGCAACCGGTGGAGTAAACTGCCCGATAGCCAGATTCAGAGTCATCACTACCCCAAACCATACCGGGTCCCAGCCAAAATGGTCCATAATAGGGATA
>JAGGWI010000250.1 GCA_021157505.1 Desulfuromusa sp.
ATCAAGGGGTGATCATCCTGATAAGGGTTTTCGATGGTACGGTCAAAAAGGGTGAAAAAATCAAACTGATGGCGACCGGCGGTGTTTACGAGGTTCAGAAAGTTGGCGCTTTCACCCCCCATCCGGTTGAGTTGCCACAACTCTCTGCCGGGGAGGTTGGTTTTCTCGTTGCCGGGATCAAGGTGGTAGAAGATGCAAAAGTTGGCGATACTGTCACCCATCTTCATAACCCTGCAGCCCAGGCCCTCCCTGGTTATCAAGAAGTTAAACCGATGGTTTTCTCCGGCCTCTATCCGATTGATGCGGCAGATTACGATAATCTGCGTGATGCCCTGGAAAAATTACGTTTGAATGATGCGGCATTTTCATTTGAACCGGAGAATTCACTGGCCCTTGGTTTCGGTTTTCGCTGTGGTTTTCTCGGTTTGCTCCATATGGAGATTATTCAGGAACGGCTGGAACGGGAATTTGGCGTTGAGCTCATCACCACAGCACCGACGGTTGTCTATAAAGTTACGACAACAAAAGGTGAGTTGATGGAAGTAGAAAGTGCCAACATGCTTCCTGACGTACAGTTTATTGAAAAGATAGAAGAACCTTTTATCCTCGCCTCGATTCATGTTCCCAATGAGTTTGTCGGCCCGGTATTGAAATTGTGTATCGAAAAGCGTGGCGTCCAGAGAGAGATTAAATACCTCACTGCCAACCGGGTGATGGTGGTTTATGAAATGCCACTGAATGAAATTGTTCTAGATTTTTTTGATCGTCTGAAATCCATTAGCCGTGGTTATGCTTCGCTTGACTATGAGTATCTTGACTTCAGGCTGAGTAAGCTGGTGCGCCTGAACGTTCTGATTAATGGTGACGTTGTCGATGCGTTATCTCTCATTGTTCATCAGGATAAAGCTCAATTCAGGGGTCGCGATCTGGTATCGAAGATGAAGGAATTTATCCCTCGTCAGCAATTTGAAGTCGCTATCCAGGCAGCTATCGGCAATAAAGTTATTGCTCGATCGACGGTCAAAGCGTTAAGGAAAGATGTCACTGCCAAATGTTACGGTGGTGATATTACCCGAAAACGGAAACTGTTGGAAAAACAAAAAGCCGGTAAAAAACGGATGAAACTGGTGGGGAGTGTCCAACTTCCACAAGAGGCTTTTTTGGCTATCCTTAAAGTTAAAGAGTGATGGCGTTGCATAAAATGTGACCTGCGGTATTGTCGTGTTTTTTGCTTAGCCATCTTGTTTTCAATCAATTTTTTTTACGAGAGTCTTAATATGGGAATTTTTAAAAAGAAAAAAGTAGCTGTCGAGTCTAAAAAGTCCTGGTATCGCGAATGGTCGGAGGCAATTATTGTTGCCGTCATTCTGGCATTGATTATCCGTACCTTTCTGTTTCAGGCTTTTAAAATCCCTTCCGGGTCAATGCTTGATACTTTGCTGATCGGTGACCACCTCCTGGTTAATAAGTTTATCTACGGAACCACTCTTCCTTTTGTCAGCGATGAAAAATACCTGAAAATACGTGATCCTGCGCGGGGAGATGTGATTGTTTTTGAATTTCCCGGTGATAGTGATAAGCCCTATTTCGAAAGGCGGGATTTTATTAAACGGGTTATTGGCCTGCCGGGAGATGTTGTCGAAGTGAAAGCCAAAAAGGTCTATATCAACGGAGAGCCTTTTACGCTGCCAGCAGAGAGACACAAAGATGATGATACAATTCCGGCGGTTGCCAGCCCCCGTGATTTTACCGGACCGATCAAAGTTCCAGCAGACAGTTATTTTGTGATGGGCGATAATCGTGATTATTCTTTTGATAGCCGCTTCTGGGGGTTTGTCGATAAGTCAAAAATTAAAGGGATGGCTTTTATAAAATACTGGTCCTGGAATGGTAAAGGTGATCTGCTCCATAAAATCAGATTTGGGCGGATTGGACGCCCCATAAACTGAGGCAACTTTAACCAATTTATAATTGACATTTTTAGTGCGACGTTGTTAGATCCCGAAAGTTGAAATTGAGTTAAATGAACCCTTTAAACTGATCCGAGAGGTTGGTAAGGGAGAAGCCGAATGAAAACATACTTGAAAAGCCAATCAGAACACCTGCACACAATCCTTGTGCAGGTGTTTTTTTATGCCTATTTTTCCGGGAGGTCTCTATGGCAACAGAAGTAATAGAAATTCTTGATACGGATGGAGTGAATCGCGCTTTAACCCGAATAGCACATGAAATACTGGAATATAACAAAGGGGTTGATGATCTGGTTCTGATCGGGATAAGAACCGGTGGCGCTTATCTGGCGACTCAGTTACAGCAGATTATTTCTACGATAGAGGGGCAGGAGGTTCCGCTGGGGATTATTGATGTCACCATGTACCGGGATGATCTGTGCTCGCGAAGTGATCTGGCGGTTGGACTGACCGATATCCCATTTCGCCTCAGAGACCAGAAAGTTGTTCTGGTCGATGATGTTCTTTTTACTGGCCGTACCATTAGAGCCGCGCTGGAAGCAGTTATCGCTCTTGGTCGTCCGCAGAATATCCAACTGGCCATCCTGGTTGATCGTGGCCACCGTGAGTTGCCAATTCGCCCTGATTATATCGGTCGTAATATACCAACTGCCCAGAATGAACAGATAAAGGTCGATTTTAACGATCTAAATATTGCTCAGGCAGTACACTTACTCAGAAACTGATGTGGAGGTTATTCGTATGTCTTTCAACCCTAAGCATATCCTGGGTATCAAGAATCTGACAGCTGAAGAGATCAATTTTATCCTTGATACGGCCGAAAGTTTTAAAGAGATCAACACTCGGCAGATCAAGAAGGTTCCAACACTACGCGGTAAAACCATCATCAATCTGTTCTACGAAGCCAGCACCCGTACCCGTACCTCTTTTGAAATTGCTGGCAAACGGCTTTCGGCGGACACTGTCAATATCAGTGCTTCGGGATCTTCGGTGGTCAAAGGGGAAACATTGGAGGACACGGCAAAAAATATTCAAGCCATGCATCCCGATATCATCGTCATGCGGCACGGCGCTTCAGGTGCATGCCAGTACCTTGCCGACCGGCTCGATTGTTCAGTCATCAATGCCGGGGACGGAATGCACGAACACCCGAGTCAGGCGCTTCTGGACGCCTTTACCATCCGTCAGCACAAAGGTTCGATCAAGGGGTTGACAGTGGCTATTGTTGGTGACATCACCCATAGCCGGGTGGTTCGCTCCAACATCTATTGCCTTAACAAGTTGGGCGCTAAGGTTCGTCTGGCCGGGCCTGGAACCATGCTGCCGATGGGCATTGAGAAACTTGGCTGCGAGGTGTTCAATAATCTGGAGGATGCTATCCGCGATGCCGATGTCGTCATGATGCTCCGTATCCAGCGAGAACGGCAGGGGACGCCGTTGATCCCATCGGTGCGTGAATACGCCCGTTTCTTCGGACTTAATGGCAACAAGATGGACCTGGCAAAAAAAGATGCCATTGTGATGCACCCCGGCCCGGTCAATCGCGGGGTCGCACTGGGGACCGCGATTGCCGACGGGCCGCAGAACGTGATTCTCGATCAGGTAGAAAACGGTGTTGCTGTACGC
>JAGGWI010000175.1 GCA_021157505.1 Desulfuromusa sp.
GCCCTGCGGGTACCCTCTGTTTCGCTACTCTTTGCAGCTCAGAAAAAAACTCGCCAAGGCTCAGACATTTTTCTTCGAAACCCTGCAAAGCTCCGCTACACTCCGGCTGCGTCACATGGGAGAAGGTGATTCAAAGGCAAAATAGAGTACCGAGTACTGTAGCATTCCGACGTCACAACTTTTGATATGTGAATAAACATCATAATTAGAACTAACGAAAATGGATCTCACCCCGTTGAATCTTGAGATCCAGCCATTTTTTCAACCAGACCTTAAAAAATTGTCGGGTTACTGGGGTCAAAAGAAAGAATCCAAACAGATCAGTACAGAACCCGGGGGTTAATAACAATAGGCCACCGGCTAAAATCATTGCACCATCCATCATCTCTTCCGCCGGAATTCGCCCCTGATTCAGATCGGTTTGAATCCGATTTATTAAATTAAATCCCTGACTTCTGGCCAGGTATGCACCAGCTATTCCGGTCAGAATAACCATTCCTACTGTTGCACCTACACCGATCTGGCGACCCGCTTCAATTAAAACATACAGCTCAATGATTGGCACGATTGTGAATATTATCAGGAGCTTTATAAACATCATGATGTCCTTTCATGGGAAAATGTAAATTAATCATAGACGCTATATGGTATTTTGCTTTCTAGGTTCATATTGCGCTCTAACTACCTGAAAATAATAGAGAAATAAACTGGTTAAAAAATAGGCAAAGTGCTGTTGGTAGCTCTTTTTAGTGTGCTGCAGGTATTTTCAACAGCTTTGTCTACAGCTTTTCAACAGCTCAAGTTGATAGCTTGTAAAACCTATTATTTTTCACGAGCTTTGCTATTTCTGACCTTAAAAGAACTCTTTTTAACCATCAATTTCCTTCATCGCTTTGATGGTTTTTCGTCGCAATAAATCCTCTGCGTCAATCTCCAGGAAATGACAAAGTTGAACGGTGTTAAATAATATTTCACCGAGCACCATTTCAGAGTGTTCCCGGTTGGTTGGTGACGGTTCTACCAGATCGGAAAGTTCTGCAGCCTGCTTTTGTAAATTTGTAATGTGAGTTGTCTGCTTTTCCTGACGGAGTTTTTTTGCAACTTTTGTTGCTTTTTTTAATGCTGGAAGGTTGACCGGTATTCGATCCTGTAATTTATTGCTTTTTCCACGATCTAGCCGTTCCTGCTGTTTGATCTCTTCCCAAATCTGCGCATGGTTCTCGGCACTCTCACCGGCAAAAACATGCGGATGCCTACAGCGTAACTTTTTGCTGATAGAGTGTGCGACTTCTGCCAGACCAAACTTATTTTGTTCACTGAAAATCTGTGCAATAAAAACCACTTGAAGGAGCAAATCGCCCAGTTCATCACATATTTCCGTTGTGTCTTTGTTATCTATAGCCTCCAGCAGTTCGTACGCTTCTTCAAGTATGTATGGTTTCAATGTTTCTGGTGTCTGTTTCTGATCCCAGGGGCAACCGGTTGGTGAGCGGAGAGTTGCCATGATCTCGACAAGAGCTGAAATTTCCAAAGATATATTTTTTTCTGTCAAGGCGATCTCCTGAAAGTTGTTATTGTCTACTGTTTTCAAAGCAAATATTTCGAAATAAAACTTGCAAATCAAAGTTGTATGAGCTAGATAGATGCGTCATTCTGAATACTTGAAAGGCTATCCTTTTGACTTGACATGCCTTTGACTCTCTTTATACTGTATCTTTTGCCTAGGTGGTGACAGTGCAACTTGAGTTGAAAGATATCAAAGGAGGGGAGTTGGAGCAAGAATACTCTTGCTCTTTGGATGAATTTCCCGATCTAGCGGTCATTGCCAAAGAGGGTGGACCAAAATTTGGTGAGTCGTTATCTTTCCAACTCCGTTTTCAGCGCACGGGCCAGTTTGTTGAGGTAGATGCTTCGCTTGAAGCTGTTGTTGAGTTACAATGTGGTCGTTGTCTGCAGGGTTTTAAGCGACCTTTAGCTGAGTCATTTTCCCTTACGTTTGTTCCACAGCCTGAAGATGATGAATCCGGGGAAGAGGACGTTGAACTTGAAACGAATGAGCTTGGTTTGATCCCTTATCGGGATGAAATTTTAAAATTGCAGGAACCACTGCAGGAACAGCTTCTTATGGCTGTTCCTATCAGTCCGATCTGTAAAGCATCCTGTCGCGGTCTCTGCCCTTCATGTGGTGTGAATTTGAATATAGAAAAGTGTGATTGTGTCCGAAAACCTTTTAATAACAAGTTTAATATTCTCGCTGATATCGATTTTAAAAAGACCTGATTCCAATATGGACAGGGACAATATAACAGAGTCATAAACAAATCATTGTTTGATTGTAAGGAGAAAATCAATGGCAGTACCAAAGAAAAAGACCTCTAAGTCTAAAAAGAATATGCGTCGTTCCCATGATGCGATTACCGCACCAAGCATTTCCGTATGTCCTCAATGTCAAGAACCTAAATTGCCTCATCGTGTCTGCCCGCACTGTGGAACCTATAAGGGTAAAGAAGTTATTGCCAGTGAAACAGTCTAGTCTGGCTGAAGACTGAATATGAC
>JAGGWI010000214.1 GCA_021157505.1 Desulfuromusa sp.
CCGGCACCAGAGCAATTTCCTGTTCTGCCTGAACTGTTCCGGTTGCATGGATTGTCACCTGGTGGGTGATGTTTTTAAGTTCGACAACATCGACCAGAATCCCCTGTTGTGGCGGGGTCTGTCGTTGTGGAGTCTTTTTCAGTTTAGAGATCATGTTGAATCCCACAAAACCGATAATCAGGATCAGCAAGGGGAGGATGATTTTTAACGCTAACTTTGATTTGTTTTTTGTTTCAGTCATTGGTTCCATCCTGCTCTTGATTCAGAATTTGCTGTTGTTGGGAAAGCTCTGTATTTGTCCAGCTGCCGCCTAGTGCTCTTGCCAGGGTGATCCTGTTGCTGAGTTGTTGCCTCTGGTTGATCAGTTGTTGCCGGAGGATCTCCAACTGTAAAATTTGACTATTGACCAGATCCCTGCTGTCGGTTAAGCCGTAAAGATAATTATCCAGAGTCAATAGCAGGTTTTTTTGATTGATCTGCCGCTGTCGTTCCAAACTGGTTGCCTTGATAGTGTTGTTAGCCTCAGCCACCAATGCGGTTTCTACTTCTTGAAATGCGTTCAGCATTGTCTGCCGGTAAGCCGCTAGAGTTTCGGCGCGAATCGCTTCTTGCCTGTCTGCCTCAGCCTGGCGGAGACCACCGTCAATCAGTGGTTGAGTCAGACCTAAAGCCAGACTCCAGAAAGTTCCATCAATATCTCCAGCGCTTAGCTCGATCCACGAACGTCCCAGGGTGGCTGAAAGGTTAACGGCAGGAAGCTGTGCTGCTAAAGCTGCGGCCAGTTCCCGGTCTGCTGCTGCAAGTTGCAGCTGTGCTGCTGCGATATCGGGGCGGCGAGTTAGAAGATCTGCGGGGAGGCCGATATCGACAATATTGTCCAATTGTGGCAGCTCCTGCCGATCAATTAAAACACTTCCGGGGAGTTGCCCGAGAAGTAGGGCAATACTGTTTTGTGCCCGGGTCAGAGTGGTCTGATGTTCCGGAACCAGAGTTGCGGTAATGGCCAGGTTTTGTTGTGCCCGATAAACCTCAACGGCAGTAGATAGGCCTGCTAGGTAACGTTCTGTGACTGTCTGCAGAAACACTTTTCTCTGCGCAGTCTGTTGTTTGAGTAACTCTAACTGTGCAAGCTGCTCCACTGCGAGAAAATATTGTTCGCTCAGCTGTGCACTTAAGCTGAGCAGCAGTGACTGGACTTCCATTTCCCCTGCCTGCTGCCGTAATTCAGCGGCTGTGCTTTTGTCCCTGAGTCTGTTCCACAGGTCAACTTCGTATCCTGCGGCAACAGAAAAACGTTTGTTTGTCGAAATTGTGTCATCGACAATCCCGGGTACGCTGTCACGGCTGATGGAGCCATTCAGATTGGCCTGCGGCCAGAGAGCCGCGCCACTTATTTTTTGTAACGCATCCAGCTGCTGCAGTCGATAGAGGGCCTGGAGAAGATCAAGGTTATTGGCAAACAGTTGTTCCTGTAGCTGGTTTAACTGCGGGTCGTGAAAATCTGTCCACCACCGCTCCGATAATTTCACCACGGGCTCAGTTTGTTCAGTTGCATAGTTGCCGGGTGGTTCAGGTGGTTCGAGTGGCTTCATCTGCAGCGGATTACAGGCGCTCAACAGTAAAGGCAACAGGAGCAGCAATAATAGTCTCATTCTGGTGCCTCCAGCCCGGCAAGAACATATTTTATTAATTGCTCAACCAGAGCGTTGTCATCCAGTGGTTGTGGCCGTTCCGGATTATTAAAAACAGCATGGCTGCTCATACACATGACATGGCTCATCGTCCCCATGATGAACTGGAGTCGTGTCATCAGGATTGCTGGAGAAAGTTGTGGTAATGCCTGATGCAAGGCTGCAAATAATACCTGCAGAATTGGCAGGGCAAGATCCATAAAACAGTTACGGACGGTCTCATCCGGTTCACTCAGTGAACGCCCGATCAGAGAGATAAAGTCCCGGGCTCCCGGGCTGGAATTGCGAAATTCCATGGTTGGTTCAATAAAGGCACGTAACAGGGCTTCTGCATCGGGAAGGGCTGAAATTTCTTGTGCTTCGGCCAGAACAGTTTCAATTTTTTCCTGGCGGATTCTATTCAGGGGAAGTAGTCGACGTTCTATAACTGCCTGAAGCAAAGAGTCTTTGGAACCAAAGTGATAGTTAACAGAAGCCAGATTAACACTCGCCAGACTGGTTAAAGTTCTGAGCGAGGTATTATGAAATCCTTCTCGGGCGAACAGTTGTTCGGCACCATCCAATATCCGGGTTTTGGTATCGCTCTGCGACATGGGATCTACTTTCAGTTGTGGAGTTAATTTTCCCTATTCAAACATTTGTTTGAAACGGGTGTCAACTGGATAGATCTTCTTTGTCATAAAAACTGTTGTTGAGGAGTGTGTCAAAAGAGATGACCTCTGTTGAGGCCATCTCTTTTGATCTTGTTTTGCAAGTGTCTTATGAGGGGTTATTATGCCCGATCAGCATACTTTCCAATCCCCAGTTCCTGGTCACTTATGCCGGAGGCATCGTAGGAAGCATGGTCGCCGTACTGACCGATGCCCAGTTCTCTGTCGTCCAACCGGGGAGTGTCGACCGAAGCATGGTCACCGTACTGACCGATACCCAGTTCTCTATCGTCCAACCGGGGAGTGTCGACCGAAGCATGGTCGCCGTACTGACCGATGCCCAGTTCTCTGTCGTCCAACCGGGGAGTGTCGACCGAAGCATGGTCGCCGTACTGACCGATACCCAGTTCTCTGTCGTCCAAC
>JAGGWI010000095.1 GCA_021157505.1 Desulfuromusa sp.
AATATTTCCATAACCGCAGAGTTAATCACTCCGATCGCCATGGATAAAGAACTCCGCTTTGCAATCCGCGAAGGTGGCCGAACCGTTGGCGCTGGTGTGGTGAGTGAAGTTGTCGAGTAATAAGGAATATTGATGTCTACTCAGAAAATAAGAATTCGTTTGAAGGCCTATGATCATAATTTGCTTGATCTAGCAGTAGCTGAGATTGTTGATACAACCAAGCGAACCGGTTCTCGTTTAGTTGGCCCGATTCCGCTACCAACAATTATTAACAAATACTGTGTGCTGCGTGGTCCACATGTTGACAAGAAAAGCCGTGAGCAATTTGAGATTCGGACCCATAAACGTCTTCTCGATATTATGGAACCGACACAGCAGACGGTTGATGCCTTGATGAAGCTTGACCTTTCAGCCGGTGTTGATGTTGAAATAAAGCTCTAGGTTAAAACTCACAGAGATTTAAGGGCACAATGATGACCAACGGATTATTAGGAAAAAAAATAGGCATGAGCCAGATTTTCGCTGCAGATGGTCAGCGTATTCCAGTGACAGTTCTGGAGGTAGGGCCATGTACCGTGCTGCAAAAAAAGACCACTGATACTGACGGCTATGAAGCTGTACAGCTGGGGTTTCAGTCAAAGGCTGCTCAGCGGATTAACAAGCCTGAAATGGGTCACTTCAAGAAAACCGGTAAGGGTGCTTTTACCTACGTGCGCGAATTTAAAGTTGTAAGTGAGTGTGCGGTAGGCGACCAGATTACTTGTGACTTGTTCAGCCCCGGTGACCGGATTGATGTGACCGGGACAAGTAAGGGTAAAGGGTTTCAGGGGGTAATAAAACGTTGGGGTTTTTCCGGCGGCCGGGCAACACACGGTTCTATGTTCAAGCGCAGACCTGGCGCTATCGGGCAGTCTGCATGGCCTGCCAAGGTTATTAAAGGTAAGAAGATGCCTGGTCAGATGGGTAATGTTCGTGTGACAACACAAAATCTGATCGTTGTTGATGTCCGACCGGAACAGAATCTTATCTTTGTGCGCGGTGCTGTACCCGGGTCAAAGAATAGTTTGATTGAGATCCGCAAAGGGATCAAAGCTTAGACCCTACGGATTTAGGAGTAGATAAATGGCGACTGTATCGATTTATGATCAGAATAAAAAACAGGTTGGTGAGCGTGAACTTGCTGATGCTGTTTTTAATACCGAAGTTAAAGAGTATCTTCTGCATGACATGGTGCGCTATCAACTGGCTGCACGTCGACAGGGTTCTGCTGCCACCAAAAACCGTAGTGCGGTCAAGGGTGGAGGCAAAAAGCCATATCGGCAGAAGGGGACTGGCAACGCCAGGCAAGGAACCATTCGTGCTCCCCACTTTGTGGGTGGTGGCGCTGCCTTTGGCCCGTCTCCCCGCTCATATGCTTTCAAGTTAAACCGGAAGGTTAAAAAAGCTGCACTTTGTAGTGCTCTATCGGCACGATTTCAAGCTGAAAAACTGGTTGTTGTTAACGAACTGGTCATGGATGAAATCAACACCAAGTCTTTTAATCAACTGATTAAACGGTTTGAGTTGGAAGGTACTCTTATTGTTATTGATCAGGCTGATTCCAAGGTTGAACTTTCAGCCCGTAATCTTAAAAATGTCAAAGTTTTGCGTGCTGCGGGTGTGAACGTTTTTGATATTCTCAAATACCCCAACCTTCTTTTGACTGATGCTGCGGTGAGTGAGATTGAAGGAGCTTTGGAAAAATGAAACCCTTGTATAAAATTATTCGTAAGCCATTAATCTCTGAAAAAGCGAACTTGCTTAAGGAAAGCGCTCATATTGTCACTTTTGAAGTCGACCGTAGTGCTAATAAAATTGAGATTAAGCGGGCGGTGGAAAAAGCCTTCGATGTTAAGGTCAAGGCTGTCAATACAATCCAGTTACGCGGAAAAATGAAGCGTGTTGGCGCTAATATGGGCCAACGGAGCAACTGGAAAAAAGCATACGTGACTCTCGAAGAGGGCCAAGAGATAGATTTTTATGGCGTGTAAGGCTGTGTGCTTTGCAGGTATGGAGTAGATAATATGGGTATCAAGAAGTTTAAACCAACCTCGGATGGTCGGCGTCACATGACCTCCTCTACTTTTGAAGAGATTACAAAGAGTCGGCCAGAGAAGTCCCTTTTGGCACCTTTGTCACGCTCCGGAGGTCGTAATAATAGCGGACGTATAACTAAACGGCATACCGGTGGTGGTCATAAGCGTCGCTATCGGGTGGTCGATTTTCTTCGCAATAAATTGGAAGTACCAGCCCGTGTTGCAGCGATCGAATATGATCCCAATCGTAGTGCTAGAATTGCATTGTTGTTTTATGTTGATGGTGAGAAACGCTACATCCTTGCACCACATGGTTTGAGTGTCGGTGATAGTGTCGTTGCCAGTGACTCAGCAGATATTCAGCCAGGAAATACCCTGACGATACGTTCAATACCTCTTGGTACCTGGGTACATAATGTGGAGTTGAAGGTTGGCAAGGGGGGGCAGTTAGCAAGGAGTGCTGGCGCTTATGCTATGATTGCAGCAAAAGAAGGGCGTTATGCTCAGCTACGGTTGCCTTCTGGTGAAGTTCGTTTGGTGATGCAGGATTGCCGTGCAACCATCGGTCAGGTTGGCAACCTGGATTTTGAAAAAATAAAAATTGGTAAAGCGGGTCGTAATCGTTGGTTAGGAAAGCGTCCCCAATCTCGCGGTGTTGCTATGAACCCTGTTGATCACCCACATGGTGGCGGCGAGGGGAAAAGTTCCGGAGGGCGTCATCCCGTGACTCCCTGGGGTGTACCAACTAAAGGTTACAAAACAAGGACAAATAGACGTACCGACAAATTTATCGTCCGTCGTCGGAACAAAAAGTAAATTAAGCTTCTAGGAGACGATTGTGGCAAGATCAGTTAAAAAAGGGCCCTATATCCAAGAGTGTCTATTGCGTAATGTGGATCTCGAGGGAGACACAAGTCGCAATAAGGTTGTTAAAACATGGTCACGACGTTCAACCATTATCCCTGAATTCGTCGGTCTGACTTTTGCTGTACACAATGGCAGAAAGTTTATACCGGTTTTTGTCAGTGAGAATATGGTTGGTCACAAGTTGGGTGAGTTCGCACCGACCCGTACCTATTACGGGCACGGAAGTGATCGGAAAAGTAAAGTCAGATAAAGCACACTATTTTTCTGACAGGAGTGCCAAGTAATGGAAGTACAAGCAAAACTAAGAAACGTACGTCTCTCGCCGCGAAAGGCGAGGCTCGTTGTTGATATGGTGCGCGGTAAGGGGATTCAGGATGCAATGAATATTTTGCAGGTGTCTCCGCAGAAAACTGCACCCATTCTATCTAAATTGTTGAAATCTGCTGTTGCGAACGCTGAGCAAGGTGGTGTTTCTGATGTAGACCAATTGTTTGTAAAGACAGTTATGGTTGATCAGGGCCCGGTTCTCAAGCGTTTTATGCCCCGCGCACAGGGGCGTGCCAGTCGAATTCGTAAGCCTACCAGCCACATTACTGTGGTTCTGGATGTGAAGTAAGTCGAGGAGGTGTCCCTTTGGGCCAGAAAGTTCATCCGATAGGATTTCGTCTGGGAATTAACCGGACTTGGGAATCCCGCTGGTATGCGGATTCTGATTATGCTGTAAAGCTGCACGCTGATTTGAAGTTACGTAACTTCCTGAAGAAGCGACTGTATCATGCAGGTATTTCTAAAATTGAACTGGAGCGCGCTGCAAATAAGGTAAAAATTAATATTTTTGCTGCTCGTCCGGGAATTATCATTGGTAAAAAAGGTGCTGAAGTTGAAGTGCTGAAAAAAGATCTGGCGAAGATCACCGATGATGAATGCTTTATTAATATTCAAGAGGTGCGTAAGCCTGAAGTCGATGCGCAACTGGTCGCTGAAAATATTGTTTTACAGTTAGAGCGAAGAGTTGCTTTCCGGCGTGCCATGAAGCGGAGTGTCAGTATGGCACTTAAATTTGGTGCCAAGGGAATCAAAATCAGCTGTGCTGGTCGTCTAGGCGGTGCTGAAATGAGCCGAACAGAATGGTACCGTGAAGGTCGTGTGCCACTGCATACCTTGAGGGCAGATATAGACTATGGGTTCGCTGAAGCATTGACAACCTATGGACTTATTGGTGTGAAGGTCCTCATCTTCAAGGGTGAGGTTCTCGGTAAAGATAAAGTACAGCCAACTGGCTGATCAGGAGTAGCTTGTCATGTTAATGCCGAAAAAAGTAAAACGAAGAAAGCAATTTACCGGGCGGATGACCGGCCAGGCATCACGTGGAACTGAAGTGAGCTTTGGTGATTACGGTTTGCAGGCCCTGGAGTGTGGGTGGCTTTCGGCTCGACAGATTGAAGCCGCACGTCGTGCAATGACTCGTTATATTAAACGGGGCGGTAAAATCTGGATTCGTACTTTTCCACACAAACCGTTGACCAGTAAACCTGCTGAAACACGTATGGGTAAAGGCAAGGGGTCACCAGAGAAGTGGGTTGCTGTTGTCAAGCCTGGCCATATGCTGTATGAAATGCAGGGAGTTACCGAAGATGTGGCTCGTGAAGCTTTTCGTTTGGGGGCCCATAAGTTGCCGATGAGAACAAAGTTTGTAAAAAGAGAGGTTGGCAATGAAAGTTAGTGATATTAAAGATCTCAGTGTTGAAGAGTTGCAAATCAAAACACAAGAATTACAACAGGAATTATTCAATCTAAAATTTCAGCTACATACCGGACATCTTGAGAATACAACAAGAGTTGCACAGGTTCGCAAAGATGTAGCCCGAGTGAAAACAGTTCTTTCTGGTAAGCTGAACGCTTAGTGTGTGAGGAAAAATGAGTCTAGAGCGAGGTAACAGAAGCACCCGTGTTGGCATTGTCGTCAGTAATAAAATGGACAAGACCGTTGTCGTCAGGGTTGATAACCTGGTCAAACACAGTGTTTACAAGAAATTCATCAAGCGCAAAGTCACCTTCAAGGCTCACGATGAGGCTAATAGTTGTAGTATTGGTGACAAGGTTCTTATTGTTGAAACAAGACCATTGTCAAAAGACAAGCGCTGGCGTGTGCGACAGGTTTTAGAAAAAGCCGTTACCGCGTAGGGAGTTTAATTATGATCCAAATGCAAACCATGCTTAGCGTGGCTGACAACTCAGGGGCCAAGAAACTTTGTTGTATAAAAGTTCCTGGGGGGTCTAAACGCAGGTACGCCGGGATCGGCGATATTATTATTTGCAGTGTCAAAGAGGCACTGCCCAATTCAAAGGTCAAAAAGGGCGATGTTGTCCGCGCTGTTGTCGTTCGTACGGCAAAAGAGGTGCCGCGTCCAGATGGTTCATTTATCCGTTTTGACGGGAACTCTGCAGTCGTCGTTGGGACTGGAAATGAGCCTCTTGGCACTCGTATCTTTGGCCCCGTTGCCAGGGAGTTGCGTGCTCGACACTTTATGAAAATAGTTTCATTGGCTCCTGAAGTTTTATAAATTACAGATAGTTGGAGTGTCAAAGCGATGTCTATTGTGAAATTACATGTCAAGAAAAATGATATGGTGAGAGTTGTAGCAGGGAAGGAACAAGGTAAAACTGGCAAGGTTTTACGTGTGCTTCCCGGTAAGGGTCGTGTTGTTATTGAAAGCCTCAACATGATTAAGCGTCATACTCGCCCTAATCAGTTATATCCTGAGGGGGGCATTCTTGAGAAAGAGGCACCGTTAAGTATCTCGAATGTTATGCTTATTTGTGGCTCATGTAATCAGGCGACACGTACAGGTGTCAGATTACTTGAGGATGGAAGTAAAACTCGTTACTGTAAAAAATGTAATGAGAGTGTTGATAAATAAACGGAGAGTTTGATGACCAGGTTAAAACAGTCATATCTTCAGGAGCAGGTACCTGCCCTGATGAAACAATTCCAGTATAAGACGGTTATGGAAGTCCCCCGAGTTGAGAAGGTTGTCCTGAATATGGGCCTCGGTGAGGCGATTCAGAACCCTAAACTGCTTGAATCTGCGGTGGACGAATTAGCGCGGATCAGTGGTCAAAAAGCTGTAATTACTAAATCCAAGAAGTCTATTGCTAGCTTTAAACTTCGTGAGGATATGCCAATCGGAGCATGTGTTACTTTGCGTCAAGATCGAGCTTGGGAGTTTCTTGACCGTTTGGTAAACGTCGCTCTGCCCCGGGTTCGTGATTTTAAGGGGATTTCGCCTAAAGCTTTTGACGGGCGAGGTAACTATACCTTGGGGATTCGTGAGCAGTTAATATTTCCGGAGATTGACATTGATAAAGTTGCACAGGTTTCCGGTTTGAATATTACCATTGTAACAACGGCTCGGACAGACGAGGAAGGTCGTGCACTACTGACCGGTCTCGGCATGCCGTTTAGAAAATAGAGCTTAAGAGCGGAGGATATTGTGGCGAAGAAATCGATGATTGCCAAATCAAAACGGCCTAAAAAGTTTGCGGTTCGTGAGTACAATCGCTGTCCAATTTGTGGCCGCCCACGCGCTTATTATCGCAAGTTTGATATGTGCAGAATTTGTCTGCGGAAACTGGCATCCGAAGGGAAACTCCCTGGCGTTGTCAAGTCCAGCTGGTAACAGCAAGAAGGAGAACCACTCATGTCTATGACCGATCCGATGGCGGATATGTTAACCCGTATTCGAAATGCAGGAATGGCTGGCCATTCCAAGCTTGATATGCCATCGAGTAATGTTAAGGTTGCAGTTGCTAATGTGCTGAAAGACCTTGGCTATCTTAAAAATTGCAAGGTTATCAGCGATAGCAAGCAGGGTATTCTGAGAATTTTTCTGAAGTATGACGACAATCAGGATCCTGTTATCCATGAAATTAAGCGTATCTCTACACCCGGCCGTCGTGTTTACGTCGGTAAAGATGATATTCCACGGGTAAAGAACGGTCTTGGTGCATCAATTCTTTCGACATCCGTAGGGGTTCTTGACGATGTTTCAGCTCGTCAAGCTAAAGTGGGTGGCGAAGTCGTTTGTACCGTTTGGTAATTTGTAGATCAAGGAGCTTCAACAATGTCACGTATCGGTAAGTTGCCAGTTGCTATTCCATCGGGTGTCAAGATTTCACTTGATGGTAATTTATTGACCGTAGCTGGACCCAAAGGTTCTCTGTCGCAGCAACTGCATGAGCGGATGTCGATTGCGGTTGAGACCGATCAGGTCAAAGTTTCCAGACCCTCAGACAGTAAGCAGGATTCTGCATTACACGGATTGACCAGATCCTTGATCAACAACATGGTTTTGGGGGTAACTGCGGGTTTCAAAAAGGATTTAGAGATCAATGGTGTCGGTTATCGTGCTGAGATTGCCGGTAACGTCCTGACCATGTCTCTTGGTTATTCCCACCCGGTTGTTTATGAACTTCCTGAGGGGATAAGTGTAGAGATTGTAAAACAGACCAAGCTTTCTGTTATAGGGATAGATAAGCAGCTTGTCGGTTCTGCTGCTGCAAAGATTCGTTCATATCGTAAGCCTGAGCCTTACAAGGGTAAAGGAATTAAATATGCGGATGAGCGTATCATGCGTAAAGCTGGTAAGACTGGCAAGTAGGGTAGAATTTTAGTAAGGAGCAGAATTGTGGATGTTTCCCAAAAAAGACGTGTTGCAAGGCTTAAACGTCAAGCACGAGTCAGAAAAAAAATACGTGGTACAACTGAGTGCCCGCGCCTCTCTGTCTTTCGTAGCGCTAAACATATTTATGCGCAGATTATTGAGGACGTAACGGGTACAACCCTGGTTGCAGCTTCAACTCTTGGTAAAGAAGTTGATTTGGCTGGTAGTGGCAATATTGCCGCGGCTAAAGCAGTCGGTAGTTCCATCGCTAAAAAAGCTCTGGATAAAAATATCACCAACGTCGTTTTCGACCGTAACGGTTTCCTGTATCAGGGGCGTATTCAAGCGCTTGCTGACGCTGCCAGAGAAACCGGATTGAAGCTGTAGAGGAGAGTGTTTGTGCTGCACATTGATCCCAATGAATTAGAATTGACCGATCGCGTCATTCATATCAATCGTAACGCTAAAGTTGTCAAAGGTGGCCGACGTTTCAGTTTTTCTGCCCTTGTCATCGTTGGTGATGGAAATGGTCACGTAGGCTACGGCCTCGGTAAGGCCAAAGAGGTTCCTGAGGCTATCCGTAAGGGTGTTGAAAAGGCCAAGAAAAGTTTGATCAAGGTGCCCATCCAGGAAGGGAGAACTATCCCCTATGATGTCATCGGCAAGTTTGGTGCGGGGAGAGTGCTCCTCAAACCGGCATCAGATGGTACGGGTGTCATCGCCGGTGGTGCGGTTCGACCAATTCTTGAGGCGGTCGGGATTGGAAATATCCTGACTAAATGCCTGGGTTCTAATAACCCTCATAATGTAGTCAAGGCAACGATGAATGCACTGAAAATGCTTAAAAGCCCGGCACAGATTTATGCCCGTCGTGGTATTACTCAGGATTGAGAGTTACTGGATCTAGGAGAACAAGATAATGGCGACGGAAGTAAAAGTTACCCTGAAGAAAAGTCCGATTGGTCGTAAGGCCTATTTTGCAAAAGTTCTTAAAGGCCTGGGATTGACTCGTCTGCACCAGACAGTAGCTTTACAGGATACTCCAGAAATTCGCGGAATGATCCGAAAAGTTGAACACATGGTAGCGGTTGAAGACTGATAACACGCAGAGGATAGTAAGATGGATTTAAGTAATCTAAAGCCGGTTCCCGGTGCAACAAAAAATAGAAAACGTCTTGGCCGAGGTCATGGATCCGGAACCGGAAAGCAATCTGGCAAGGGACATAAAGGTCAGAATTCGCGTAGTGGTGGCGGCGTCAAGCCAGGTTTTGAAGGCGGCCAAATGCCCCTGCAGCGAAGAATACCGAAGCGTGGGTTTGTTTCCAGAAACAAAAAAATCTACAGTTTGGTGAATTTGCGCGATCTGGAGATTTTTGCAGATGGGTCAGTTGTTGATCTTGAGCAATATGGGAAAACCGGTTTAGTCGGTAGAATCAGAGATGGAATCAAAATTTTGGCAGACGGCGAGATATCTAAGGCGTTGACTGTTCAAGCACACAAGTTCAGTAAGTCTGCTGCTGCAAAGATTGAAGCTGCAGGTGGTAAGGTCGAGGTTCTCTAGGTTATGTCAACCCTGCAGAATATTATAGCTATTCCTGAGTTGCGGCGGCGGATCCTCTTCACCTTGGCAATGCTTGCGGTTTATCGGGTGGGTTGTCATGTTCCAACTCCCGGTATTGATGCTCATGTTTTGGCTAAATTCTTTGAGGGAACTGAGGGGACCTTGCTGGGGTTGGTCAGTGCATTTACTGGTGGTGCCTTGCAGCAGATGGCTGTCTTTGCCCTTGGAATCATGCCATACATCAGCGCGTCGATCATCTTACAACTGTTAACAGTTGTTTTTGAGCCGATTGAAAAACTCTCCAAAGAGGGTGAGCAGGGTCGCAAGAAAATTACTGAATATACACGTTACGGGACTATCGTTCTGGCGCTTATTCAGGGTACCGGTATTGCGGTGGGTTTGCAGTCGATGGTTGGCCCTGCCGGTGAACCGGTTGTCCTTAACCCTGGAACGGGTTTCATTTTGATGACGGTTATCACTTTGACCGCAGGTACTGCTTTCATCATGTGGTTAGGTGAGCAAATCACGGAACGGGGTATTGGTAACGGCATTTCGCTGATCATCTTTGCCGGTATTGTGGCTGGTATGCCTTCCGCTATCGTTAACTCGATTCGGTTGGTGCAAACAGGTGCGATGTCCCCGACGATTGTTCTCTTTATCCTTGCTTTGATGCTGGTCACAGTTGGTGCCATTGTTTTTATGGAGCGAGCTCAGCGACGTGTGCCGATTCATTATGCGAAGCGGGTTGTTGGTATGCGAAATATGGGCGGGCAAGCTAGCCACCTCCCCTTGAAAATCAACATGAGTGGTGTTATTCCGCCAATATTTGCCAGCTCTATTATGATGTTTCCAGCCACTATAGCAAACTTTATCGACGCTCCCTGGGTGAAGACAATGTCCGCTTATTTGTCACCATCGCATTGGGTGTATAATGCTTTTTATATTGCTTTTATTGTCTTCTTTTGCTACTTCTACACGGCTATAACGTTTAACCCTGTAAACGTTGCGGATAATATAAAAAATCAAGGTGGTTTTGTCCCTGGAATTCGCCCCGGTAAAGAAACTGCGAACTACTTGGACATTGTATTGAGTCGGTTAACTTTTGTTGGCGCAATTTATATCTCTCTGGTTTGTGTATTGCCAACCCTCCTGATCAGTCAATTGAATGTCCCTTTCTTTTTTGGCGGGACAGCGTTGTTGATTGTCGTTGGCGTGGGTATGGATACGGCTTCCCAGATTGAGGCACACTTGATCTCTCGCTCCTATGAAGGCTTTATGAAGGGTGTGACACTCAAGGGTCGGCACGGCTAGGATCTTGTTTCATGAATATTATTTTGTTAGGACCACCAGGCGCTGGCAAGGGGACACAGGCAGCGTTGTTGGTGAAAAAATATGGCATTCCACAAATTTCTACTGGAGATATGTTGCGTGCTGCAGTGCAAGCACAGTCGCCGATGGGAATTGAAGCTAAGAAACATATGAACGCTGGTGGTTTGGTGCCTGACAATGTCGTTATTGGTATTGTGCGAGAGCGATTGGGTGAGGATGACTGCCAGGATGGTTTTATCCTTGACGGTTTTCCCCGTACCGGACCTCAGGCAGATTCATTGAAGCAAGTGCTCGCTGAACTTGGTAAAACACTTGATTCTGTTATTTCGCTACAGGTTGATACCGATGCTTTAGTTGTTCGATTAACAGGACGTCGTACCTGTACTGACTGTGGTAAGGGATTTCACTTACAGTTTGATCCCCCGGCTGAAGATGGAAAATGCAGTTCCTGTGGTGGTGAGTTAATGCAACGGGATGATGACACTGAGGCCACAATACGTAACCGCATGAAGGTCTATCAGCAACAAACTGCACCTCTGGAAGATTATTATCGCAAAGAGGGGTTGTTGGTCGTGGTTGACGGTATGGGTGATATTTCAACAGTTAAACAAACGATCCTTGCCGCACTTCAGGACTGCTGAGTTGATTGTTATAAAGTCAGCTTCTGAAATAAAAAAAATGCGAATAGCGGGGCGGATGGTTGCAGAGATTTTGCAGCTGCTTCGTGAAAAGATTCAGCCCGGAGTTACTACTTTTGAATTAGATCAATTGGCTGAGAAACAATGTACCAAATGGAAGGCTAGACCGGCTTTCAAGGGTTACGGTGGCTTTCCTTTTACTATTTGTGCTTCGCCTAATGACAGAGTTGTCCATGGGTTTCCCAACCAGGAGCCGTTGCAGAGTGGGGATATCCTCAGCATCGATTTTGGCCTGATTATTGGTGGTTTTTACGGTGATTCGGCAATAACTGTTCCGGTTGGTAAAATTGATTCCAAAGCTGAGCAGTTGCTTAAGGTTACAAACGATTCATTGCATTGTGGAATCGCTGCAGCAGTAACAGGTGGGCACCTTTCAGATATTTCTAACGCGGTTCAGGTGCGGGTTGAAAAAGAGAGTTTCAGTGTTGTTCGTGAATTTGTAGGTCATGGTATCGGCCGTCAGCTGCATGAAGACCCGCAGATTCCGAATTATGGAGCAGCGGGGCTGGGGCCAAAGTTAAAAGAGGGTATGACCATAGCAATTGAGCCAATGGTTAATATCGGGCTTTCGGGGGTTAAGGTTCTTGAAGATGGCTGGACTGCCGTAACTGTAGATGGCCAACTTTCGGCGCATTTTGAACATACAGTCGCACTCACAGAGAATGGGCCTGAAATACTGACCCGTCTATAAACTAGAAAAAATGTTGTTTCTGTCGCTGTTGACAGATGAAATGATAGGAAAAGGATCTCAAAATGAAGGTTAGAGCTTCGGTTAAGAAGATCTGTGATAAATGCAAAGTTGTTAAACGTAAAGGTGTTATCCGGATCATCTGCGAGAACCCTAAACACAAGCAAAGACAGGGATAAGGCCCTAGGAGGCAAAATTGGCACGTATTGCTGGAGTCGATTTACCGCGTAACAAACGCATTGAAGTGGCTATGACATATATTTATGGGATTGGTCGCACTACGTCGCAAAAGATTCTTTCACAGGCTGGTGTTGATGGTAACGCTCGCACTGATGATTTGACAGAATCTGAACTGGTGAAGATTCGTGAACTAGTGGACAAGAATTGCAACGTTGAGGGTGATTTGCGACGTGAGCTGACAATGAATATTAAACGCTTGATGGATCTTGGTTGCTATCGTGGATTGCGTCATCGTAAAGGTCTGCCAGTGCGTGGTCAGAACACCAAGAATAATTCAAGGACTCGTAAGGGGCCGAAGAAGACTGTTGCCGGTAAGAAAAAATAAGCGGAGTTAACATGGCTAAATCAGGTAAGAAAGTCGTTCGTAAAAAAGTTGAAAAGAAGAATATTGCTAAAGGTGTTGTGCATATACAATCGACCTTTAATAATACTATTGTGACAATTTGCGACCCCGTGGGTAACGTTGTTGCATGGTCTACGTCGGGAGCCAAAGGGTTTAAGGGCTCACGTAAAAGTACACCATTTGCAGCGCAAATTGCGGCAGAAGATGCTGCGACCAAAGCTATGGAACACGGTATGCGTTCGGTTGATGCATATGTAAAAGGTCCAGGAAGTGGTCGTGAGTCAGCTTTGCGTGCACTCTCACTGGCAGGTTTGACAGTTACTATGATTAAGGACGTAACACCGATACCTCACAATGGTTGTCGTCCGCCCAAGCGTCGTCGCGTTTAAGCATCAAGGAGGAAGAAGTTGTCTAGATACTCTGGTCCAGTCTGCCGACAGTGCAGAAGAGAAAATGCTAAGCTGTTTCTGAAAGGGGACAGATGTTATACCGATAAATGTGCTTTGGAGCGCCGTAACTATGCTCCAGGACAACATGGTCAACGCCGTACTAAAGTTTCAGATTACGGAACCCAATTGCGTGAAAAGCAAAAGGTCAAACGTACCTATGGCTTGCAGGAAAAACAGTTCCGACTCTATTTTGCCAAAGCAGACCAGATGAAGGGTGTAACGGGTGAGAATCTGTTAATGCTTCTTGAGCGTCGCCTTGATAATGCTATTTATCGGCTTGGCTTTTCGGTATCCAGGGCTCAGGCGCGGACTTTAGTTCGTCATGGTCATTTTCAGGTCAATGGTCGGAAGGTCAACATCCCTTCTTATCTCGTGCGTCCTAATGATGTAGTTAGTTTGCGTGAGAAGAGTCGTGAGGTCGCTTGTATCAACGAGTCCTTAGACAGCGTCATGCGTCGTGGGTTACCGTCTTGGGTCGAGCTTGAGCGTGATGCCTTCAAAGGGACAATAAAGACATTGCCGGTACGTAGTGAATTGACCACACCTGAGTTCCAGGAACAGTTGATTGTTGAACTTTACTCTAAATAATTCCTAACCTCATCAGGGTATCTTGAGAGGGAGAACTAAATATATGTACAAAAACTGGAGAGATCTGATCAAACCGATGCGTTTGGAAGCAACTGAATTAACCGATACCTACGGTAAATTTGTTGCTGAACCATTTGAGCGTGGATTTGGCACAACTCTGGGTAATTCCTTGCGGCGGATTCTTTTGTCATCTCTTCAAGGGGCAGCAATTACCTCTGTGCGGATCAAAAATGTTCAGCATGAGTTCTCAAGCGTTGTTGGTGTCACCGAGGATGTGACGGACATCATCCTTAATTTAAAAGGTGTAAAAATTCGTTTACATGGTCATGATGATCGTAACATTCGGATTGTGCAGAAGGGTGTTGGCGTTATTACGGCCGGTGATATTATTACCGATAATAATGTTGAGATTTTAAACCCCGACCATCACATCGCGACTTGTGGTGATAATACTGATCTGGAAATTGATATGACCGTTGCCATGGGCAAGGGCTATGTTTTTGCTGAGAAAAATCGTGACGATAGTGCTCCGGTTGGAACTATTCCAATCGACGCCATTTTTTCTCCGATTGCAAAAGTTAATTACAACGTCTCGAATGCACGTGTTGGGCAGATCACCGATTATGACAAGTTGACACTGGAAATAAATACCGATGGCAGTGTCAAGCCGGAAGATGCAATTGCTTATGCCGCTAAAATTTACAAAGAGCAATTGCAGATCTTTATCAATTTTGACGAAACTGAAGAGCCGGTGCAGGAAGAAGAAAACACTGAAAAGCATAAAATAAATGAAAACCTTTATCGTTCGGTTGAAGAGCTTGAACTTTCGGTTCGTAGTGCTAACTGTTTGAAGAATGCACAGATTAACCTTATCGGTGAATTGGTACAAAAGTCTGAAGCGGAGATGCTCAAGACCCAGAACTTTGGCAGAAAGTCACTGAATGAGATCAAGGATATTCTTGTTGAGATGGGTTTGGGACTCGGTGTGAAATTGGACAATTTCCCTGATCCTGATTATATCAAATTGATTCAAAAGGGTCATGACGACGAATAGTCCCTTTTGCTTGGTTTTTAGAAAGGAACAAAAGCAATGCGCCACAATAAATCTGGCAGACGTCTTGGGCGTAAGCCTGACCATCGTCAGCATATGATGCAGAATATGGTCACCTCATTCTTTGAGCAAGAGCGAATCACTACAACAGTTACCCGGGCTAAAGAACTGCGTAAACTGGTAGATAAAATGATCACGTTCGGTAAACGGGGAGATCTTCATGCCCGGCGACAGGTTCTTCGTGTTATTCATGACCAGAAGGTTGTTGCAAAGCTGTTTGAAATGATCTCACCACGCTATACTGAGCGTCCCGGTGGTTATACCCGAATCATAAAAATTGAAAATCGCCAGGGAGATAACGCTCCAATGGCAATTATTGAGTTAGTTGAGGAAGGTTTCGTAGCACAGAAAGACGACACAACCGATTCCGAGAAGTCTGCTGGGGATAAAACTGAAAAATCAACTGAGGCTGTAACTGCTTAAAGCGGCTTTTCCAAATATTCTTTATCAGGGGGCAGAGAGTTATTTCTTTGCCCCCTTTTTTATTTTCACCTATCTTGTTCACGTTGACTCTGTCAGAACAGAATGATAGTTTCCAGCTGACTACAACTTCCTGATTTGGTGCAATAGCAGGTGCTTTTATGCATGAACAGAAAATGCAGGTTTTACAGACGACCGTCAGTAAATTACTCCGCCGCGGTGCTGCCACGAACCTTAAAAAGGCTCTAGCTAAAATACACCCTGCAGATATTGCAGATCTATTCCGTTACTTTGATTTGCCCGAACAGAAAACTCTCCTTGAATTAACTCCTGATTTAGACCGTGCTGCTGATGTTCTGGCTGAACTGGAGCCAGAATCGTGGCCAAAGCTGGCAGCATTGCTTGATAGGGCCTACCTGATTTCTATCGTGCATGAAATGGCAGACGATGACAGCGCTGTTTTTATCCGCAGTTTGCCTGACGATTTAGCCGAAGAGATTCTGATCGGGTTGCACGATGATCAGTCAGAAGATGTTGAGCATCTGCTCGGATATGATGAAGAGACAGCCGGCAGTATCATGTCGACCGATGTTTTTTCTCTGGATCAGGATACGACCGTTAAGCAGGCGATTAAAGCACTTCAGGGCTCAGAAGAATACGAGATGGTTTTCTATGTTTACGTCACTGATGAGCATAACCATCTGGTTGGAGTGTTGTCTTTGCGGCAATTATTGACCGTCCCCCCGGAGACAGAATTAAGCGAAATCATGTCCACCAATGTTATGCGGGTTCGGGCGGATATGGATCAGGAAGTGGTCGCTGATCTGGTCGCTAAATATAATATCCTGGCAATCCCGGTTGTTGATGATCAGGGGAAATTACTCGGTCTGATTACGGTTGACGATGTCATCGATGTCATGCGTGATGAAGCGACCGAGGATATTCTACGGATGGCTGGTACCAGTGAAGATGAACTGTTGCTGGGGTATGAATCACTGCGAATTGCTCGACTCCGATTGCCCTGGCTATTGACAACACTGGTTGGCGGGGTTGTGACTGGCACTTTGATGTGGTGGTACAGGGCGACATTGGAGCAAGCTATTATGCTGATTACTTTCATTCCGGTCATTACTGGCATGGGTGGAAACGTTGGCAGTCAAACTTCTACAATTCTGGTTCGCGGCTTTGCTACCGGCAGGGTTGATTTCTCTATGATCCGGCGGATTTTTCTGAAAGAATTGCGGGTCGGACTGATTATGGGAATTGCCTGTGGCTTGACCATTGCTGTGGTGGCTGCTGTCTGGCATCAGAATGCCTATTTTGGTGTTGTTGTTGGGGTTGCGATGGTTACAGCTATTACCGTTGCTGCTTGCCTGGGGGTTGTGGTGACGGCTTTTTTTAAAAAAGTTGGCATAGATCCCGCTATTGCTTCCAGCCCGATTGTTCAGACTGTCAATGATATTACCGGCATTCTGATCTATTTCAGCACCGCTACTCTGTTTTTGCCCTACCTGACATCGTGAGTGTATTCAGTCCTGCCCCCTGGGTTGATTTACTTTTTTTGAGCCTATAAAAAAGTCATGGGACCTCTTCCGCAACGTTGCGAAGCTCTGGTTTTACACCATATTAACTATGGTGAGTCTGATGTTATTCTGACCCTCTTTACGGCACAATATGGTTTGCAAAAAGGGTTTGCCAAAGCCGGTCGAAAAAGTCGTAAGCGTTTCGGAGCTGTTCTTGAGCCCTTTACCCAGGCCGTTTTTCAATGGAAGAAAGGGCGGGGGGCTTTTTTGATATTGCAGGAGGCTGAACTGGTTAACTCACGCTTTGGATTGCGTGGTGACTTGCTGCGTCTGGCTCTTGCAAGTTATGGCGTAGAATTAGTGTCGCTGTTGCTGGAAGAGGGGGAGTCTTATCAACTTATTTATGAACTTCTTTGCAGCTTTCTCGACTATCTTGAACAGGGAGGCGATGAATTATCCGCAAGGTTACTATTTGAATTGCGTTTAATCTATCTGCTTGGATACATGCCCCATCTTCTTCATTGCAGTGAATGTCTGAAGATATTTGATAATGAGCTGATCCGTTTTGACGCCAACCGGGGTGGTAGTCTCTGTCTTGATTGTGCCGGATCCGCTGGGATCGCTGTTGATCTGGGTACGATCGGATCGTTGGCACGCTCGCTTAAGGTGGCACACCGACAGTTTGAAGGGTTTTCTTTTGGTCAAAAAACACTTCAGCAGGCGGGTTTAATTCTCAGTCAGGTTCTGCAGCAAATTTTACCAAGAGAGCCGAAATCACTCAAATTTCTCTCCCAACTGTGAACCTTGTGAATCTTGACATCTTGAGAGGTGAAAGTTAAACTCTCGATTCTATTTTACATTGGTATAACCGCTTTTGTTATGGCGGGTTTTGGTTCTTTGGAGGTCATGTGAATTTTCAGAATTTAATCCTTTCGTTGCAGAACTTTTGGGCTAATCAAGGCTGCATTATTCAACAACCCTACGATATTGAGAAAGGGGCTGGAACCTTTAATCCCGCCACTTTTTTACGGGTTCTCGGTCCTGAGCCCTGGAATGTTGCCTATGTTGAGCCTTCCCGCCGCCCCACTGACGGCCGGTATGGTGAAAACCCTAATCGCTTACAGCATTATTATCAATTCCAGGTCATTTTAAAACCATCGCCACAGAATATTCAGGATCTCTATCTCGCTTCGCTTAAAAGCTTTGGTATTGATCCCTTGGCGCACGATATCAGATTTGTTGAAGACAACTGGGAGGGTCCAACTCTGGGGGCTTGGGGGCTGGGTTGGGAAGTTTGGTTGGATGGGATGGAAATCACCCAGTTTACCTATTTCCAACAGTGTGGTGGTATCGACCTGAAGCCAATTTCTGGTGAAATCACCTATGGTTGTGAGCGGATCGCCATGTATCTGCAGGGGGTTGATAACGTTTACGACCTGGAATGGACCGATGGGATCAAATATGGTGATATCCATCACCAGACAGAGGTTGAATTCTCTCACTATAATTTTGAGGAAGCGGATACCGATATGCTTTTTCAGTTGTTTGACATGTATGAGAAAGAGTCCCTGCGGTTGGCAGAAAAAGATCTGATCTTCCCGGCTTATGATTTTGTCCTCAAGGCGTCGCATACTTTTAATCTGCTTGATGCGCGTAGTGCTATTTCGGTGACCGAGCGAGCCAGTTATATTGGTCGGGTGCGGAATATGGCAAAGTTGTGTGCGGAAGGTTATGTTAAACAGCGCGAGAAGCTTGGCTTCCCGCTACTGAAAAAGTGATGAATCCCTCGGCATCTTTTGCTGGTGACGATTGAATTTGGAGAAAAAAATGTCTGCAGAATTATTTCTTGAATTGGGTACCGAGGAAATTCCCGCTGGTTTTATCCCGCCCGCCCTTGATGATATCAAGCGTTTGCTCGGTCTGGAGTTGGACGCTGCCCGTATCACTTATGGTGAGATCCGTACCTTTGCTACGCCACGGCGCCTCGCTATTTCGATCGCTGATGTCGCCACAGAGCAAAAACGTCAGAAGCTTGAGTTGACCGGACCCCCAACGAGGATCTCTTTTGACGCAGAAGGGCTACCAACCAAGGCCGCTGAAGGTTTTGCCCGGACCAACGGTGTCAGTGTTTCTGAGTTAGAAACGATTAAAACTGAAAAGGGTGAATACCTATTCTTATCCAAGGTGGTAGAGGGGGGGATGTCAGCTGACCAGCTTGTAGAGATTTTGCCTCGTGTGATTGGCAAGATTCCATTTAAAAAGTCAATGCGCTGGAAAGATCTGGATATCCGCTTTGTCAGACCTCTCCACTGGATAGTTGCAACTTTCGGTGGTGAAATTATTCCTTTTACTTTTGGTGACGTGCAAAGTGGGAACCTCTCACGTGGCCACCGTTTTATGGCTCCTGAAGAATTCACCGTTTGTGGCGCAGAAGACTATATTACTCAGGCAGAAAAGCAACATGTCATCCCCCAGAGTGAAAAGCGGCGGCAATTGATTGAAGAGCAACTGGAAGTGCTGGCTAAACAGCTGGGTGGCAGGATCAATCCAGATGATGACCTTCTGGAAGAGGTCAGTTTTCTGGTTGAGACTCCGCAGGCTCTTGCTGGCACCATTGAAGCTCGCTTTCTTCAGTTACCACCGGAATTACTTATCACCAGCATGCGTGAACATCAGCGTTACTTCACCCTGATTGATGAACAGGGGCAACTGTTGCCCCATTTCATCACTGTTGCCAATACCTTGGTCAAAGATCCTGCGGTTGTGGTTGCTGGTAATGAGCGGGTACTTAAAGCACGCTTGGCCGATGCCATGTTTTTCTGGCAAGAGGATCAGAAAAGCAAGCTGGAAACACGCCTTGAGGCACTGAAAAAAGTTGTTTATCAGGCTAAACTGGGAACCAGTTTTGAGAAGATAGAACGTTTTACCAAATTGGCAATCGGTTTGGCGCAACAGTTTGCTCCCCTGACTGTCGAGATGACAAAACGGGCTGCAACTCTTGCAAAATGCGATCTTGAAACTGGCATGGTCTACGAATTTCCAGAGCTGCAGGGGATTATGGGGCGTGAGTATGCGCTGCTGGAAGGTGAGGATGTTCGGGTTGCAACCGCAATCTATGAACATTATCTCCCCATCCAGGCTGGTGGCGATCTGCCAAGCGATGATATCGGGGCCTTTGTCTCTCTGGCCGATAAAATCGATACTATTTGCGGCTGTTTCAGTGTTGGTTTGATCCCGACCGGAACTGCCGATCCATATGCTCTGCGGCGTAGTGCAATTGGTATTCTGGCCATTATTCTGGATCGTAACTACCACCTGTCTATTCCCGATTTAGTCGCCAAAAGTGTCCAGCTGCTGGAAACTAAACAGCAGCGTAGCGCTGAAGAAATTATCAATGATGTGATTGAGTTTATCCGTTTGCGGCTGGTTAATATGCTCTCATCACAACACTACCCTGTGGACGTTATTGATGCTGTTCTGAGCGCTTCGTTTATTGAGCCGATCGATGCTGTTAAGCGTATAAAGGCTCTATCTGAACTGAAAAAGATGGATGATTTTGAACCCCTTGCCGTTGCATTTAAGCGGGTGGGGAATATTATCAAGGGTGGCTTGGAGCAACCTGTCGATCCAACTTTGTTGACTGAAGATTGTGAAAAAAATCTTTTTTCCGCTTTACAAAAGGTTCAAGGGGAGGTTGAGGAATGTGTTTCCGAGGGTGACTATGCCCGGGCTTTGCTGGCAATTGCTGAATTGCGTCCAGCGGTTGATACCTTTTTTGATGGTGTTATGGTTATGGTAGATAATGAGCTGGTCAAAAATAATCGTCTGGCTCTGTTAACAGGTATCTCTCGGTTATTTAAAGGGATTGCCGATTTTCGTCGGATTGCGTGATTTGAAAATAATCTGGATCTCTTGGTGGTAAGGAGCAGAAAAATGTCCAAATATGTCTATGCTTTTGGTGTTGGTGAGGCCGATGGTGATGGTTCAATGAAGGAACTGTTGGGCGGTAAGGGGGCCAATCTTGCTGAAATGACCTCAATCGGGCTGCCGGTTCCGCCGGGCTTTACCCTGACGACCGAGGTCTGCACCGCTTACTATTCCAATAACCACGATTATCCAACTGGCTTGCGTGACGAAGTTGCCACCGCTTTGAAAATTCTTGAACAACGGATGAACAAGGGGTTTGGTGACAGCGATGACCCTCTGCTTGTTTCAGTTCGCTCCGGTGCTCGTGCTTCAATGCCGGGAATGATGGATACGGTTTTAAATCTGGGGCTGAATGATCAGACGATCAAAGGGGTTATCCGCCAAAGTAACGACCCACGCTTTGCTTATGATTCTTATCGCCGTTTTATTCAGATGTATGCCAATGTTGTCAAAGGGATGAATGGTGACGCATTTGCGAAAAAATTGGCGCAGAAAAAAGAACAGCAAAATGTTGAGTTGGATACTGACTTGTCGGCTGAAGACCTGCGGCAGCTGGTTGTTGAATTCAAAGAGACCTACAAAGAGAGTCTGGGTGAGACGTTTCCTGAGGATCCGTTGCAACAGCTTTGGGAGGCTATTGGCGCCGTATTTGGTTCATGGCTGACCCCCCGTGCTGTGACTTATCGTAAACTTCACGAGATTCCCAATGATTGGGGGACTGCAGTTAGTGTTCAGGGGATGGTTTTTGGTAACATGGGTGACGATTGTGCTACCGGTGTTGCTTTTACCCGTGACCCGGCGACCGGGGAAAATTATTTCTACGGAGAATATCTGGTCAACGCCCAGGGTGAAGATGTTGTCGCCGGTATTCGAACTCCACAGCCGATCAACCGGGATAAACATAGAGATGGTGACCTGCCGGCCATGGAAGAGGTGTTGCCTGACAGCTATAAGCAGCTGGTCGGCATCCGTTCAATTTTGGAACTACACTATAAGGATATGCAAGATATCGAGTTTACGATTGAAAAAGGTAAGCTCTATATGC
>JAGGWI010000179.1 GCA_021157505.1 Desulfuromusa sp.
AAAAATATCTTCTTCTGAGATATTGGTGTTTGCCAATATTTTGGCCGTAATAGAATAATTATAGATGTATAGCTGTCACGGTGCTTTTTGGTTGTACCCGAATGAGATATATTTATGGATATAAAGAAAAAAATTCTTATTGTTGATGATGAACTTTTCTTCAGAGAAGTCCTGAAGGATATTCTGCAGGAACGCTTTACTATCATTGAGGGCAAGGATGGTGAAGAAGCGGTTTCTCTCAGCCTTAAGCACGCGCCAGATCTCATCATTCTGGATGTAGAGATGCCGCGTAAAAATGGGATTGAGGCTTGTAGAATTCTTAAAGCTGACCCAGAAACAAGAAAAATCCCGATTATTCTATTTACCGCCCGGACAAAGAAACAGGACCTGGTTATTGGTTTAAAGGCCGGGGCTGACGATTACATCACCAAACCAGTCTGTCTCCCCGAAATTATTGCACGGGTTGATGCTCATCTACGGGCGAAAGATTTTTATTCAGATCTGGAAGATAAAGACCTCCGTTTTCTCCTTGAAATTACTGAAAGTATTTCTGCAATTCGTAATCCTATGGCGATACTCCGCCTTATTGTTGAGAAGATGGCGGGAATCATGGATATTGCGCGTTGTTCAGTTATCAGTATTAACGATAAAGGGGAGGTTATTGTTAAGGCAAGTAACGATCTGGATTGCCAGGAAGAACTGATATTGGACTTGCGCAAATATCCTGAGATTCAGAAATCGATTGAATCCAAACAAACTGTCGTTATTAATGACATTAAAAATGACCCACTGATGTTTTCTGTCCGGGAGCAGACAGAAAAGCTGGGTTACAATTCGATTATTGTTATCCCGATTATTAAAAAAGAGAGCGTCATCGGCACTTTTTTCTTGCGGACAGCATCTCCAAACAAAGATGGTATCACCGAGAGAATTTACAAACTCTGTCAACTGATTGCCAATATTTCGGCCAACGCTCTGGAGAATGCGACCCTTTTTGAATCGGTGCAGGCAGCCCAGGACTATTTTGAGGAGATGTCAGTCCGGGATGGCTTGACGGGCCTCTACAACCACCGCCATTTTTTTGATCGTCTGGAAGAAGAGTTCAGTCGGGCAAGTCGTTATGCTGTACCGTTGTCACTGGTGTTTTTTGACCTGGATGATTTTAAGCGGATTAATGATCTTTATGGACACACTCAGGGTGATCAGGTTCTTAAAAAAATTGGTCAACTGGTGAGAAGTATTGCCAGAGAGAGTGATATCCCCGCAAGGTATGGAGGGGACGAGTTTGCCATTATCCTCCCGAATACGAAGGAAGATGGAGCTTTTGATCTGGCTAGCCGGATCCACACCGCTATTCTGGATTGTGAGTTTGAAAATTTTCCCGGTGAGCAGATCACCGTCAGCTCTGGTATTTCAACCTTTGAAAATAAAAATATCCAATCTTTCGATGAACTTGTTCGTCTTGCTGACGATGGTATGTACAAATCCAAAAACCAGGGAAAGAATATGGTTTCTCAGGCCTGAATAACTTCTAGGAGACCCTCTCATCAACAGTCTCGTAGGGAAGAGTGATTTTCAGCCATCCTCCCGGTTGGCCATCTTTGATTTGATCTGGTAGAACACACCTCTTTCTTGTCTGACTGTTTCAATTCTTTTTTCTTCTTCCAGAACATCAAGATATTTATTGATTTCACTAATATGAATTCCTAAAATTTCCATTAAATCTTCAATGGTACAGGGGCGCCTTGAAATAGTTTCAAGAATAGCGGCTTCCGCATCACTTCGATATGCTTGAAGGTTTTTTCTTTGTGACGCTGCTGCTATTATTTCAACATTTTTTAAGTTCCATAATTGAACGATGCCTTCCAATTCTTCCCTGCTGGCAGGATGCAGATCGGCAACTGTGCCGGGCCTGTCAAGGGTATTTAACTGGATTGAGTCAGGGTTTATCTTAATAATTGCCGCTTCTAACTTTTTCAATTCCTTTTGTTCAAGATTAAATTCAGGGAGAATGAAAATTTCTAACCAGATCTTTCCTTTAAATTCTTTTCTGAAATCAATGAGTCCTTGCAGATATTTTTCTATATCAAAACCTGGAACTGGACGATTTATTTTTTGAAAGATTGAGTTTGTTGCCGCATCAAGTGAGGGGAGGACAACATCGGCTGCTTTGATTTCTGCTCTTACTTCAGGATCAAATAACAGGGTGCCATTGGTTAGAAGTGCTACGGGTATTTGCGGTTTTTTCTCTTTGATGAATTTGAGGACATCACCAATTCGAGAATTGAGGGTTGGTTCGCCTGATCCCGAAAAAGTGATGTAATCTGGATCAGGATTATTTTCAAAATAGTGAGTTAATTCATTGATCACTTTATCAAATGGAATATATTCCTTTCGTTCCAGAGTAAGTTTTGTCGTTTTCCCCACTTCGCAATAAACACAATCCAGGGAGCATACTTTTCTTGGAACCAGATCAATACCCAATGACATTCCCAGGCGCCTTGAAGGGACCGGGCCAAACAGATATTTGTACATTTTAGCCCTCTTTTTGTTAATCGTAAGCAAGCCTGATAGTCTCGTTTGCAACTGTTGGCTTGATCAGTTTTTGCCATTCATCGGTATCCCATGTTTTTAATTCATTATGAATAATATAGTATTTTTGCGGAATCGGGTGGGTTCCTATCACCACGGGAATTTTGTATTTTGTTTCTATAAGTTTTTTAAAATCGGCAATGTAGGGACAAGGTGGATAGCCAACAACAAAACCGGTTGCTAAATGAATAGCCTCCACACCGTTCTTGATCATCTCTTCGGGTGAATATTCGATGTTTCCACCGGGGCAACCACCGCAGGTTGTATATCCGGCAATTTCCAGAACTTCATCTTGATGATAGATGTCAAAAGCCCCTTCTCTGTTTTGCATCGATCTGAAGCATTTACCCCCGGCACAGCTTTGATACCTGTCACAAATGATAATTCCTATTTTCATGTTAGCACCTCGATTGTATGAGTGAATTCCCTCGGATTGTGATTATGAAAGAGTCGGTTATCAAAGGTCAAGCCACAATGTCCAGCACTGTTTTTATTGCTCAAATTTCCAACAAATCTGAGTGAATTTCTAGTATATTTATTCACAATTGACGGCAAGAATACTACAGAGATCAATCTGGACAGTTTTTACGGGAGCTATTATGAATTATTGGTTGATGAAATCTGAACCGACGGCATTCGGCATTGATGATCTGAAAGATATGCCGAATCAAACCGAGCATTGGGATGGTGTTCGTAATTATCAGGCGCGTAATATGATGCGGGATCAAATGCATATAGGTGATCAGGTGTTCTTTTATCATTCCAACTGTAAGGTTCCGGGGATTGTGGGACTAATGGAAGTGGTCCGCGAAGGTTATCCTGACCACACCGCATTTGATCCACAGAGTCAATACTTTGATCCCAAAAGTGACCCGGAAAAACCACGTTGGATCATGGTTGACATCAAATATATCCGCCATACCAGTCGGACCATTCCCCTGGCAGAGCTGAAGGCTTGTGAACCGCTGGAGAATATGCAGCTGGTGCGTAAGGGGAATCGGTTGTCGATCATGCCGATAACAGCTGAAGAGTGGGCTATGATTCTGCGGTTGGAGGGGTCAGTTCCCAGTTGAGGGCTTTACTATCAAAATCATGTCTGATTGCTGGTTTAATAATTTCAAAATAGGGAGACACATCAAAATCCCGGGGTACAAACAGGCTATGATGACGGCTTGACAGGGTCTCTTGGCAGGAGATCCTTCCCTGAAGATCTTTGGTCGGTCGGTGATCGATATCGGGAAGAATTGGATAGCGAATCGATTGAAATGCTTGGGCGATCAGTGATGAGCAGATGGCGCGGGTGGGGTCTCCGCTTCCCAGGGTTAAGAATTTACGCCGCCAGCGGGTCGGGATTGGTGTCGGTAATACCAGATAGCGGGCAAGGTCAAAAATATTTTTTAAATCATACTGCTGCCCCAGACGCTCTACAACATAGGTTATAAGTTGTTCAATGTCGTCTTTCGATAGTCCCACGGGTCGACAAATTCGGGTATGTCCGGCACTGTATTCACTCAGAGGAACCAGGCGGACCCCTTCCAAAATGTCGGCTTCTAAAAGAACTTTCTCCTCTTGATTGTCCCCTTTGAGGGTATTTCCTGAGCCAACATACAGCGCCGCATGTGACCAGCTGGATTGGGTCAGATACTTAATCACTCCACTTACCCGACTGCTCCCATCAACCAGTAAGACATCTCCCCGTTGTAGTGCTGCTGCCAGCTGTTCTGGTGGACTGGTTGCAATCTGTACTGTATCGGGTCGAGATTGACTGAGATATTTAGCTAGATGGTGACCGATATTGCGTAAAAAAGATTTTTCTATATTCAAAAAGCCCTCTCATCAACTGGTTATTATCTGTCTAACTGAGATTTTATCCTTCCAAGAGGTCCGAATCGTGACAAACCTAACAGAAGCACCGGTGAAGGTCTAATATTTAATCTCAATTCTTGATGGCTTAACTTATTGAAAATACATTAATTTAACTAGACATCTGGATGGATTAAGATCGATATCGAATGAAACAGTCGTTTTAATTGGTTAGAGTTGAATCACAAGCAGGGGCGGAAGATTTCTTGATTCTCTCAACCGAAGGAGGACGACATGAAAACAACATTAGCATTTTTGACTGCTGGACTGATTTTTCTTGCAACGCCAATACTGGCATCAGCGGATCGGGGGTATCGTGACGATCATCCAAAATATGGTCAAGGTTGGGATCAGAGTGACCGATACACCTATAATCAACACTACCGCCGTCACGATCAACGGAAAGTCCAGCGTTATGGTCAAAAACATAATCACCGGATCAAAAAGTCTCAAGTGCGTGAAATGCGCCAGGTCAAACGATCAACAGGGCACAACCATCGACGTATCTATTATGCAAAACCAGCAATTTTAATCGGAATCCCACCCCTGGTGTTGTTATTTGATTGGTAATAAATTCCCAGTGTTTCTGCAGATATTGAAGTGCTGTTCAAGAGGAGTCAACCCGGTTAAGGGTTGACTCCTTTTTTTATGCCACCTAGTTCAAAAAAAACAGCATTGCCCCTCGAATAAGTGGACAATGAAGACAGCCTCATGCTATTTATGTGAAGATTTAACCTGTAATGTTGATAGGTCAACAATATCAGCAATTATTCCATACTTTTCTATTGGAGTCCGATACCATGAAAGTCAACAGTTCTATCCCTGTCAGTAGTCAGCCGTTAGTTTCAAAGCTAAGTAGCTCTTGGGTGAGATACTTGCTATCAGGTGCTTTCATCCTCATTGCTTCTGCCTCGCCCGTGTTAGCTTCCAGTAGCGGTGGTGGCGAGTCACCCAACTTTACAGGAACTTTTCTCGGTATTTTTGCGCTGGTCCTTTTTGTAGGTGCGTACTGCCTGGTTATTTTTGAAGAGCAACTCCATTTACGTAAAAGTAAACCGGTCCTTTTTGCTGCCGGTATCATCTGGATTCTGGTTGCCCTCGCTTATATTAGCATCGGAGATACCCATACCGCCCACACTGCGATCAAGCACAACCTGATCGAATATTCCGAATTGTTTTTATTTTTGCTGGTTGCAATGACCTATATCAATTCCATGGATGAACGGA
>JAGGWI010000252.1 GCA_021157505.1 Desulfuromusa sp.
ACGTGCCTTGTCCAGGGCCAGCAAGGTATTTTCCGGAGCAATGGAACATGCGCCACGATGAGCGCAGATATAACCAGTTGCAGGAAATCGATCAAAAAAAGACTTCAACACGCCACCTTACCGTTAGCAACACTCTTCTTGAACGCTTTGGATGGCCGACTGAAATCATACTGAGCCTGCCAGCTTTGCGACAGTTCTTCCCGCGATGTTTCTTCAAATCCCAAGCCCAAAAAGAAATCCCACATTTTCGGGTTCACACTCAGGGCAAAAACGTAGTCCTTGTTTAACTCTGCAGCTCTTTCAATCATCTGAATAGCCAACTGTCTGGCCCTCCCCTTGCCCTGATACCTCGGCAGAGTGCAGAACTTGGCCAACTCTGCACTATCGCCATAATCGATCAGGGTCGCAGAAGCAACAATCGCTGCATTGACGGTATAGACAAAATAATTCTGGATATTTGCGGCAATAGATTCTTCAGAAATCGGCAAGATAGATCCCTGCTGCATCTCATGCCTGATCAACATCAGCAGATCGGTCAAATCACCCTCCCGACCCAGACGAATCACGTTTGGATAATCTTCGGTCAACAGTGTGCCGCTGCCTCGGTGGGTAAAGATTTCCTCAAATAAGGTGCCGCTTTTAGCTTCCAGAATAATGATCTCAATTCCAGAGCACCGGGCTTCTGCAATCATTATCCGCAGTCGCGATGGTGCCATACTTAGAGGGGTGTCATGGTTCAGATAACTTTCCAACTCGTCCGGGCGCGGATGAGAAAGAAATCGATCTCCCAGACTTAAACCTTTCTGTTCCCCGAGAAAAAATACCTTATCGGCTCCCAGAGTTTTGGCAATCTGCAGTGATTGTCGGGTCAGCGCTTCAGCTTCCTGATCCGAGCTCAGGTCCAGACCGATAACCGCCACCTCCTCCCAATCCCTTTCTCTACCTAACACCTCAAGCGCCTGCTCAGGCAGCTGGGAAGCGAGATGATGAAAACGATATCCCCTTTGCCCCCAACGATCCAGACAATCCCCAATCGACTGATCTGCCCGGTACAAAATAACGATTTTGATATGGGATGAGTAAAGCACCCGAATATCCAACATAAGCTGTTCCAACCGGGCACCATCATCCAAAACCAGGACAAACTGATGTTGACGGAATCGGTAGGCATAATGAAATAGCTCCAGAGCATCCAGCATCTGGGTTTCAATTGTCTCATTCATCTCGTACCTTAATCCTCCGCAGATGTAATGCTGTAGAACTGGTTCCCGGTCGATCATCCATAAGCACACTGAATGTCCCCTGAAAAATACCTGATTCAGTGCATTGAAGCCAAGATATTTTCGTTAATTAAAAAAGGGCTACAGGTAAAAACCTTTAACCCTTTGATTTTAATTGCGCGCCGCGGAAGGTTCGAACTCCCACCCTTCTGATCCGTAGATATTCAGTTCGGAAAGAAATCGTGAACACCCTCTTCCCAGATTGACATCATATTCTCCCCCACTTCACGAAATTCAGGGTGATCGGCGATATAGGCAGGTATCATCTGTCGCGTTTCCATAACCGAATTTGCCAAATTTTCTATTGCCATTTCGATCTCTTTTTTTGTCATTGCCAAGCGGTGTAAGGCATAATGCTCCAACATTTTTCGTGGCCACCATTTTTTCGTGCCTTCCAGAGCCAATGCGGGAACATCTTTTTCTATGTATGCCGCTGTTGTCACGACATCATAAACGGGTGCCATTGAGACTTCATTTTCCGATGACTGGTAGATCACTCCAAAATTTTTCAGATGAGCATCACCATTCCTGACCATTGAAGATAGCACGATAGTAGAAAAGATCTGCCGACGTGCCAAATGTAAATTCTCTCCAGAGACAAAGTCCTTTAGAGTTTTAGCAACCCTCTCATAAGTTCCATTATATTTTTGTGATGCCCCCAGAGCCTGAAGACTACACATGTCCTCAAACCCTAAAGTTGCTCCGTCTTCGGTTCGATCAAAGCGCTTCATAACAAACAACCCACCGTTTTCTGCGAGATGAAAATCCGACACTGTGAGGCCTGCATTCTTTGCCGCTGTCATGCAAAAATATTCATTTGCAGCAAGCTGTGGATAGTCCGCTCCCCATGCCTTTACGATATAGCCGGAGGCAGATAAAGTCCCTCTTTCTGTGGCATCAAGTAACACTTTGGGTTGCACGCCAGAGACACCTGAACGGAGTGCATAGCGATTAATCAGTTCGTGAAATAGTTCCACGGTATCCGGGTAGGTCAAGAGATCTTCGAGGGACTCTTCTTCAACCTGTTCAGTAGGTAGAATGTCCTCATTTTGGGAAAAACGATTTCTGCCGATCTGGTTTCCACCAGTAGCAAGCAAAATTGAAAAATCATCATCACCAATAATTTTTGAAATAGCCCGACGAATTGCTCCCAAGAGATCGCCTTCGGGGAGATTCATTTGAAAAATCGGATGCAGCTCTGGAGTTACCCAGCTTTCTAATCGCACCGGCATAGTAAGAGAAACGGCTTCATTCACCCCCTTCTCATAGCCAAAGACATACTTCCTTCTCTCTCCCTGAACCAAAGTGCCTGACCTGACATCATCGACCCATACGGTTAAAGATTTCCCATTGCTCATCAGAAATCACCCTCATCTCTAAGTTCATCGAGAGTCGGCCGCGCTCCAGCCAGCCGAACCCTAAGCTCGAGATCCAGGACTTCCAGAATACGTAGTAGCTTCCTTATGCCAATATCTTGAATTGTTCCATTTTCTATCTGGCCAATGGTTGTCCTGCTCATCCCTAACAAACCTGCGAGCTTGGCCTGAGACAGCTTACGTTTTTTGCGTTCCTGACGGATATGTTTACCAATTTCAAACAACATATATGCATCATATATAATGCAATATCTACCGTCAAGCCATAAATGCATTATATATGATGCATATTCACCACAGAAGGGAACGGATAGAGAGAACGAAACCACTCAACCTGAGGATTTGAATAATCCCTGGCATAATAGACACTGTTGTCAAAGCCAAGGACAAAAGAGGGACGTTCCGCAATGGATACAGATATATCCAGTTGCAGGAAATCGATTAAAGAAAGGGCTCAAACAATTCCTTCCTTTTACAAAGGTTAGACATAGCCGAATAAACGACCTACCTTTATATTTTATCTTCCTCGCCAGCCAAAAAATTAGCACAGCGAATCATGTCTTCAACTAGCTCATATTCTGGCAGTCCAATCCGCCGCCAGTTGCTTACGTCAATCCGATCCAACACTTCAGAATGCTCACCTGTAGTCCCGCGGGCCTGGCAGTTACGTTCACGACACAGACGATCAATTGCTTCGAATCCAATTGTTTCGATCAGCTTCGGAACCATGATGTGAACGCTGCCACGCATTCCCGTTCCAATGTTGGAAGGACAACAGGTGACCGCTCCAAATTTGGGGTGCATCATAAAAACTTCGTCAACGCCGGTAATGGCCTTCACCCCCTCCTCAATTGCTTTCGCTCCAGCACTCAAACGTTCGAAAACAGCTTTTACATCGCCACCCATCTCCATTGAAATGATTCTGAGATGGTCACCTTCATTGACCCAGTTGATAAAAGTTTTTGCCTTGTTCAGATAGACGCCCCGGCCATGAGGCCAGTGTTCGTGATAACCACTAGCCGCCTGCATCCGATCCTTGCCGCGAAAGAGAAAGTGATCATCTATCAATGCTTGCCGCTCGGTATCAGAGATTTTGGTATGCAAATAAAACTCCCCCGCCAGATCGGAATCAAGCGGGATTCGTGCATAGACTTTAGCCATCAGATTAGCGACTTCTTCGCGACTTTCACGCGACCCCCCGGGATTCAGCGGAAACATCGATAAATTACGGGCAACCCTGATCCGAGTTGAAGCGATCTTTTCCTTGGCACTGTCGCACAAATCAACAGTGATTCTGGATGGATCCATCCGTTCGGAAGGTGCACCCTGCAACGGACTTCCCTTTTCCATCGAGAATCCCGTGTGGTATTTTTCGATCACCGGATAGAAAAAATCCCTGAAATCATCGTAGGACTCCCGGTCACCAGCATGACAACCAACAAAGCTGTCAGGATACATAACACCCGTGTTGATTGCCCGCGCAAGCGTCCATTTGGCAGGTCCGCTGCTGACTATATCTTTATATTTGGCCCAGACTTCAGGTGTGCATACCTGCGCACAAAGTGAGGTATGTTCAGCCGCACGCGCTGCAGCCAGCTTCTCTTCAGGATATTCATTTTTGGCAAGAGATTCTTCAAGCTTCAAATCGTAGTCAGGATCATAACCAGGCTTTTTTCCAAATAACATCTTATGACCTCCTTGATGAAGTGCAATCCGACAGACCCAATGGTTCAGAGAGACATGTTATTTTACCGAAGCGGTTTGGCGCAATACAAAAATAATTCTTGCTACACAGCCGATGACCAAAGAAGAGAAATTCGGGGGACACCATAGAGTTCGGGAGTTCGGGGGACACCATACTTAATTATCTTCTCCAATCCCAGACTTTACCCCAGGCAGGAGAACCCTATTGCCTAACGACACTCCAAAAACAAAAAGAGGTCACGAGAAAATCTCGTAACCTCTTAATTTTAATGGCGCGCCGCGGAAGATTCGAACTCCCGGCCTTCTGATCCGTAGTCAGACGCTCTATCCAGCTGAGCTAGCGGCGCATAAAGATGGGCTTTATCGCTTAATTTCAGGGATTTGTCAATCCC
>JAGGWI010000082.1 GCA_021157505.1 Desulfuromusa sp.
AATTTGGAGGTTTGAGAACAGATTTTGACACGTTTGCAGGCTCATAGCCATAGCTATGGGGCAAAAAGGAGTCGAAATATGAGCCAAACAACCGGATTTGCAGTCGGCTCATGGATAGTCCGACAGATTCCTAGCTAATCCCGTGGCACCGCCAACATTCTATCCAACGCCCGTCTGGCTTTAATGCGGATATCTTCTGCAACGGTGATCTGTGTTTCCATGGTTTGCAAGCAGCGTAGCACATCCTCAAGGCTGGTAATTTTCATGGTCGGACAGATCATTTCCCGATTTGGCATGAGAAACTGTTTGTCTGGGTTTTCTTTACGAAGCCGCCAGAGGATCCCGTTTTCAGTGCCAACAATGAATTTTTTTGCCGGATTCTTTGTGGCAAACTCATACATACCACTGGTTGAGCAGATATGATCAGCCAACTCCAGAACTTCTGGTCGACATTCTGGATGAACCATGAACAGAGCGTCGGGATGATCTCTTTTTGCCTGTTGAACTTCCTCGACATTCAGCCGATCATGGGTCGAACAATAGCCTTCCCAGAGGATACATTCTTTTTCTGGAACCTGACTGGCAATATAGTGACCCAGGTTCCGATCGGGAACCAGCAAAAGTTTTTTTGCATCGACTGAGCGAGCTACACTGACAGCATTTGAGCTGGTACAACAGATATCACTTTCGGCTTTGACCGCGGCACTTGTATTGACATAGGTAATAACTGTGGCATCTGGATGCTGCCGTTTCATCTCTCTCAGTCCTTCAGCCGTCACCATATCAGCCATCGGGCATCCGGCATCGGCGCGTGGGAGCAAGACGATTTTTTCCGGGGCCAGAATCGCGGCACTTTCGGCCATGAAATGAACGCCACAGAAAACAATAATCTGTTTGTCGGTATTTTTTGCTTCAATCGACAGAGCGAGTGAATCGCCGGTGATATCAGCAATTTCCTGAATCTCATCGCGCTCATAGTTGTGTGCGATCAGGAGAGCATCTTTGTCGATGGCCAACTGTTTGATCTGCTGTTGTAGCATCTCTTGATTCATGGTCTTAACTCACCTTTATTTAAGGGGGTAAAAATGAGACCGAATGGTAGACTAGCCCCCTCTGAGATGTCAATCTTTTCACGTTTCGGAGCGCTTGACAGCCATTTCCCGTAAGGCTATTCTCGCAGATCGAAAAGCTTCATGGTTGCCACCAGTGTCGACAGCTTGAAAACAACAAAACGAGAGGGATATATTGTATGTTTGGAATCGGAATGACGGAAATGGTTCTCATTGCTGCCCTGGCACTGATCATCTTGGGACCGAAAAAGCTTCCCGATCTTGCCCGTTCTCTGGGTAAAGGGTTTGCTGAATTCAAACGGGCGACCAATGACTTAAAAAGCACGATCGATCTGGAAATCAAAGCAGAAGATGAGCGCCATAATAAAGAAGTTATGGCGAAGAATGAACAGAAAATACCAACAAACGCGGATGAGGCTCTATCCCGACTTGAAGTTGAGGATGAGAGTCCTACGGCAACAAGCTCTGCGGTTGAAGAAGAGGGGTCGGTGGCAGAAGATCCTTCTGAAAAGTTATCTGCAGCAGCGGATAAGGATGCGGAGATAAAGCATAATGTCTGACGGCATGGCGATATCTGAACACCTGGGGGAATTACGCAAACGGTTAATGATTGCAGCAGGTTCCTGGCTGGTTGCTTTTTTGGGTTGTTACAGCTTTGGTGAAAAGTTGTTTGAGTATATTGCAAAGCCGGTGCGGGAAGCATTGCCCGAGGGGAGTTCCCTGGTTTTTATCAATGCCACCGAACCATTCTTTACTATTCTGAAAGTTTCAGCGCTGGCCGGGCTGGTGGTCGCTTTTCCAATTATTGTCTGGCAACTTTGGAGTTTTATCGCCCCCGCCCTCTATGGCCATGAAAAACGCCTTGCTATCCCCTTTGTTTTTTTCAGTTCTCTCTGTTTTGGTACGGGAACTTTTTTTGGCTTTACCCTCGTCTTTCCAATGATCTTTTCTTTTCTGATCAGTTATGGAACCAATGTTGGCGGCGTAAATGCGATGTTATCGATGGGAGCCTATTTAACCATGGCTTCCCGTTTGCTGATTGCTTTCGGGCTGGTTTTTGAACTGCCGATTGTCATTTTTTTTCTTGCTCGACTGGGGATTGTTGATCATAAATGGCTGTCAAAAAATCGTAAATTTGCCCTGCTGCTGGCTTTCGTCATGGGGGCGGTATTGACGCCACCGGATATTTTTTCTCAGGCGTCCATCGCCCTGCCGTTCATTGTTTTATACGAGATTGGAATTATCGTTGCTCGCCTGTTCGGTAAGAAAAAAGTTGTAGTTGATGATGAAGAAGAAGGTAGTGAGGGTGAGGATGAAGGTGATTGAGATCAATTGATATAATATGTAACTGGTTGAAATAAAAGCCCGGTCATTGTGATCGGGCTTTTATTTTTTTTGAAGAATTTTCCTGCGGCTTGACAACCTGCTCAGAGCAACGCAAGATTGGAAGCTGTTTGAACCCTTAGCAGCCTGTCGGATTATCAATGGACTGGCTGCAAATTCGTCCGTTTGGCTCATATTTCAGCTCTTTTTCGACCAATAGCTACGGCTATTAGTCTCAAATGAGCCAAAATCTGATCTCAAACGATCAAATTTTCGCTTCAGCCCAGATAGTCTGACAGGCTGCTGGCTGAGAAAAGAAACTATGCGTTTAACGGTTAAAATAACTTTTGCAGTGATCCTCGGGATTGCCCTGATTTTTTCTGCCTACAGCTATTTCTCGATCCAGCGGGAACGGGAACAGTTGAAAAAAAACCTCAGCCGTGAAGCACGCCATGTTGGGGAAAATTTACGGTTTATTGTGTCCGAACTCTGGCAGCAGCGTGGTGAGTCGGTTGCAATTGCCTTCCTGAAAAAAGCCAATCAAGATTATAAATCTACCCTGGTACGCTGGGTCTGGCTTGACGGTGAAATATTATCGCAACACCAGCCACGGGTTCCGGTTGAACAGTTGGATGATCTGTACAATGAAGAGACGGTGGCATTGCTTGCCGAGTCGCCCGAAGGTCAGGATTTCCTCCTGACCTACCTCCCACTCTATACAAAATCTGGTCGAATCGGTGCCATTGAGCTTTCTGAATCGATGGATGAAATGCATGATTATGTCCAGGAAAGTCTCCGTCGTTCAGCAATTGTGGTCGGTGTTTCAGTCGCCTCCGGGGTGCTGCTTATGGGGGTGCTTGGCAGTATCTGGATTGGTCGTCCCATGCGCAAATTGCGAGCCCAGGCGGAACGGATTGGTTCTGGCGATTTTACCACCAGTATCAATGTGCCCGGCAGTGGTGAAATAGCCGAACTGTCAGTCACCATCGAACGCATGCGTGGTCAATTGGCCGAAGCCCGTGAGGCAGAACAAATTGCCAATAACGAAAGAATTGAAGCTCTGGAAAAATTGCGCCATACGGAACGTCTGGCAACTTTGGGGCAGCTGTCGGCAGGGATAGCTCATGAGTTGGGAACACCGTTAAATGTTATCGCTGGTCGTGCCAAATTGATTCGCAGTGTCGGGATGAAGCCGGATGATGTTTCCCGATCAGCGACAATTATCGGTGAACAGGCTGATCGTATGACTGGAATTATGCGCCAGTTACTCAGCTTTGCCCGGCGGGGAAAATCCCAGAAACAATCGGTTGACCTGAATGTGGTGTTGCAAACCCTGAAACCACTGCTGGAGCCAACAGCGCGTGAGCAAGGTGTTGATCTGGTGATCTGCGAGGCTGAACAGCCGTTGCCGGTTTATGTTGATCCTGCACAGATGCAGCAGGTGTTGCTCAACCTGACACTGAACGGTATCCAGGCCATGCCGGAGGGTGGAAACATCACCTTGATCAGCTGCGATACTTCAGCTGTTGAACCCCCAGAAAATGTTGAAAAGGGGGATATGAACTGGGTTTGTTTGCAGATTTGTGACCAGGGGACTGGCATCGAAGCAGAGACCCTCCGCCAGATTTTTGATCCATTTTTTACCACCAAGGATATTGGGCAGGGGACTGGACTTGGTTTGTCAATTGCTCATGGAATTATTGAGGAGCATGGCGGCTGGATTGATGTCAGCAGCACTCCCGGAGAGGGAAGTTGTTTTAGTGTTTATCTGCCCAAAAACCCAAGTGGAGAACTGGTATGACGGTGAATAATCTGCCGGGGAAAATCCTGGTCATTGACGATGATCGAGCTTTATGTGAACTGTTGGAGGAAGACCTCAGTCGTCGTGGTCACAGTGTCTGGACTGCTCTCAAGGTTGTTGACGCACGGGAAATATTGCATCAACAGGACATTGACATTGTTCTGACCGATCTGAATATGCCGGAAATCAGTGGCATCGAATTCTGTGCCGAGATCCAGAGTAACCGCCCGGATCTTCCGGTCGTGATCATGACCGCCTTCGGCAGTCTGGAAACGGCCATAGCGGCACTCAGAGCCGGTGCCTACGATTTTGTCACCAAGCCGGTTGATCTTGATTTGCTGAGCATCTCTCTCGATCGTGCTTTGCAACATCGCCATTTGCAGGAGAAGGTTCGCCTGTTGAAAAACCAGGTGCGCCAACAGCGATCAGATGATGAGATGTTGGGTGAAAGCCCGGTTTTCCAGGAAGTCAAACAGCAAATAATGCGGATTGCCAATTTGGATACTTCGGTTTTCATATGTGGTGAAAGTGGCACTGGAAAAGAGTTGGTTGCCCGTGCCCTGCATCAGCAGAGCCATCGTTGTGAAGAGCCTTTTATTGCTATCAACTGTGCCGCGTTGCCGGAAAACCTCCTTGAAAGTGAACTTTTTGGACATGTTCGGGGTGCTTTTACCGATGCCCGGGAAACTCGTAAAGGGTTGTTTGTGGAGGCTTCGGGCGGAACTCTGTTGCTGGACGAAGTTGCCGAGTTGCCCCTGGCTTTGCAACCCAAATTGCTGCGGGTTCTGGAGGATCATAAGGTTCGTCCACTGGGGGGCAGCAAGGAAATTGATTGTGATGTCCGGGTGTTGGCCTCAAGTCATCAGGATCTGGCAGCTGCGGTAGCGGCAGGGCAATTTCGCAGTGATCTTTTTTACCGTCTCAACGTTATTCAGCTGGAGTTGCCTCCGCTCCGTGACCGGGGCAACGATATCCTCCTTCTGGCGTTCAGATTTATTGAGCAACTCAGTCAGCGTTTCAATAAATCGGTGACCGGTCTGGCACAACCGGCGGCTGCCTGTTTACTGGCTTACCACTGGCCTGGGAATGTTCGTGAGTTACGCAATGTGATTGAGCGTGCCCTTGCCTTCACAGACCATGACCAGCTGATTATGGAGGATTTTCCTGAACAGATCAGACGCCCCAATGGTGGAGTTTCGTTGCCGGCCAGTTTAGTTGCGACCGGTGATATTCTCCCTCTGGAAGAGATGGAGCGGCGCTATATTCGTCAGGTTCTCGACCAGCTGAATGACAATCGAACTCTGGCCGCCCGGCTGTTGGGGGTGGATCGTAAGACCCTCTACCGTAAATTGAAAGATAGCTGAATAACTTAACACCCCTCCCTCTGTGGGGCATTCTGCCCCGCAGGGTGTTTTTGCCCCGCCCTTGATTCCATCTGAATCCCCATTTTCCGAGCTTTGTCTTTGGCATGATGATTGCTAAATAGATAGATCATTCGGATATAAATTTTTTGGAGATTATTAAATGGAAGCTGTCTGTCTCGATATTCACCCACAAATACTTCTCGCCGAGGATGATCTGGAGTTGCGCGAATTGCTGATACTGGTTTTATCGCGCGCCGGATACCAGGTCACAAGTTGCGATAATGGGCTGCAGTTACTGGAGCAGCTGAAGCAGGGTGATAAATATGATCTGGTTATCAGTGATGTGTGGATGCCGGTACTTTCGGGCCTTGAGGTTTTAGAAAGTCAGGTTGACAATCCCTATTGTCCCCCTTTTATCTGCATGACCGCTTTTGGTGACACAAAAACTCATGCTACAGCACGCCGTTTTGGTGCGATTGCAACGATTGATAAACCCTTTGACCTGGACGAAATGATCGAGCTGGTTCACTCCACCTGCATCCAGCCTGGCGCAGAGAGTTTATGTGTAGGGGGTCGATCATGAACAAGGTTAAACATTCAATATTTCTTTTGCTGCTCCTGTTGCTGGTCTCTGGAATCAGTGGATCATTATTAACCCGGACAGCAAGTGCACAGGATGCTGGACTGGAGAATCTGCGGGAAACCGGTCGGGCGTTCCGGAGTGTTGCCAAGCAAGTTGGTTCGGCGGTTGTTTTTATCAAGGTGGAGAAAGCGGTCAAACGGCGGGGCATGGGCTCGGATCACTTTGGTGGCAACCCGCTTAGCGATGAATTTTTCCGGCGCTTCTTCGGTCAGCCTCCACAACAGAAAAGATCACCTCAACAAGCTCCCAGGCACAATGCTGTGGGGCAGGGTTCTGGCTTTATTGTTTCAGCTGATGGTTACATCATGACCAATAATCATGTGGTTGGTGACGCCGATAAGGTGACGGTCCAATTGCTGGATGGTAGTGAATATGAAGCAAAAATTATTGGTACGGATCCCCCTACCGACGTTGCTTTGATCAAGATTGATGTGGATGAAAAACTCCCCGCTTTAAAACTGGGAGATTCTGACCAACTTGAGGTTGGTGACTGGGTTTTGGCGTTTGGTAATCCCTTTGGTTTGTCCCATACCCTGACGGCCGGGATTGTCAGTGCCAAGGGGCGTAGTGGTATGGGTCTGAATGATTATGAGAACTTCATTCAGACAGATGCGGCAATCAACCCCGGAAATTCAGGTGGACCATTGGTTAATCTGGATGGTGAGGTTGTCGGAATGAATACCGCAATCTATAGCCGTAGCGGTGGTTCCATGGGAATTGGCTTTGCAATTCCAATCAATATGGTTAAGCACATTCGTCAACAACTGATCCAGGATGGCGGTGTAACCCGTGGTCGGTTGGGGGTTTATATTCAGGATTTGAATAGAGATCTGGCGGAGTCTTTTGGTATTAACCAACGCGAAGGAATATTAGTTGCTCAGGTGCTGGAGGATTCACCAGCAGAGGACGCTGGCCTGAAGCAGGGCGATATTATTTTGAAAGTGGCTGGTGAGAAAGTCACCACGGTTGCCAAATTCCGTAACACAATAGCAATGACCAAGCCTGGAAAAAGAGTTGAATTGCTGGTTCTTCGTGAGGGGTCCAAGAAAAAAATTAAGGCAACAATCGGTGCCATGGATACAGATAAAGATGGTCATCCAATCAGTAGTGGTGAGCTTTCTGAACTTGGTATCAGTTTACAGAAGTTGACAGCAGACCTGGCTGAACAGCTTGGCTATGAGGGAATCCAGGGAGTCCTGATCTCTAAAGTTGAGCCCGGATCAATAGCTGCACGCGCTGGAATCCAGCGAGGCCATTTAATTGAAGAAGTGAATCGAAAAGAAGTAGAAACTCCTGAACAGGTGAAAAAGTTGATCAAGGAGAGTGACAAGAAAACAGTCCTTCTTCTGGTGCGGAAAGGTGACGTGAGTCGCTATTTGGCACTGAGGATTAACTAAGTAGTCAACCAAGGTCAGCTGGTGCTCTGCTCAGCATCAGCTGGCCGCACAAATTTTTTGGACGTTACCTCCTACGTTCATATTGGGGAACCAGCAGGGTTCCCCATTTTTTTGTCTTTTTTTCTCGATAGAGTTATTTTTTACTGCAAACTGCGGGCTTTTGTTTTATACCTGAACGCAGCAAAGTATAT